>JALNWC010000392.1 GCA_023231075.1 Rhodoferax sp. | reverse complement strand
GTGGCCTGGGCCGTGGCCCTGCAAAACAAGACCAAGCCCACCGCCTTGCTCTTGAGCCGCCAGAACATCCACTACGCGCCCAAGGCCAGCCTGGGCGACATCAGCAAAGGCGCCTACGTGCTGGCCGAACCGACCGAGGTGGGCCTGAAGAAAAAGGCGCGGGCGGTCATCATCGCCACCGGCTCCGAGGTGCCCCTGGCGCTGAAGGCGCAAGAGCTGCTGGCGGCGCGCAAAATTGCCGTGCGCGTGGTCTCCATGCCGAGCACCACCACCTTTGATGCGCAGGACGTGGCCTACAAGACGGCTGTGCTGCCCGCCGGCTTGCCGCGTGTGGCGGTCGAAATGGGTGTGACCGGCGGCTGGTGGCGGTATGGCTGCGCCGCCGTGGTCGGCATCGATTGTTTTGGTGAATCGGCGCCTGCCCCCGAGCTGTTCAAGCATTTCGGCTTTACGCCCGAGAATGTGGCGGACACGGTGCAAAAAGTGCTGCGCAAGTAAGCTTTTCGGACATTGATTTTTAACTTCTGGAGAACCCTATGACGATCAAGATTGGTATCAACGGCTTTGGCCGTATCGGCCGCAACGTGCTGCGCTCGGCCTTGCAGAATTTCAGCGACATCGAAGTGGTGGCCATCAACGACCTGCTGGAACCCAATTACCTCGCCTACATGCTGCAGTACGACAGTGTGCACGGCCGCTTCAAGGGCGACGTGTCGGTGGACGGCAACACCCTGGTCGTCGACGGCAAGAAAATCCGCCTGACGCAAGAAAAAGACCCGGCCAACCTGAAGTGGAACGAAGTCGGTGCCGACATCGTGATCGAAGCCACCGGCCTGTTCCTGGACAAGGCCTCGGGTGAAAAACACCTGGCCGCGGGCGCCAAGAAAGTCATCTTCTCGGCACCTTCCAAAGACGACACCCCGATGTTCGTGTTCGGCGTGAACGACAAAACCTACGCCGGCCAGGCCATCATCAGCAACGCCAGCTGCACCACCAACTGCCTGGCGCCGCTGGCCATGGTGGTGAACAACAAATTTGGCATCAAGCGCGGCTTGATGACCACGGTGCACGCTGCCACCGCCACACAAAAGACCGTCGACGGCCCGTCCAACAAAGACTGGCGCGGTGGCCGTGGCATTCTGGAAAACATCATCCCGTCCAGCACCGGTGCCGCCAAGGCCGTGGGCGTGGTGATTCCCGAGCTCAACAAAAAACTCACCGGCATGTCGTTCCGCGTGCCGACCTCCGACGTGTCGGTGGTCGACCTGACCGTCGAGCTGAACAGCTCCGCCACCCTGGCTGAAATCTGCGCCGAAATCAAGGCGCAATCCGAAGGCGCCTTGAAGGGCGTGCTGGGTTACACCGACGACAAAGTGGTCGCCACCGACTTCCGCGGTGAAACCCGCACCTCGGTGTTCGATGCCGATGCTTCCATTGCCCTCGACGGCACCTTCGTCAAGCTGGTGGCCTGGTACGACAACGAGTGGGGCTACTCCAACAAGTGCCTGGAAATGGTGCGCGTGGTCGCCAAGTAAGCCCCAGCGGCTTCAAATCCAAAAGGGCGCCTGCGGGCGCCTTTTTGATTGGGTGACAGCGAAGCCTGGGCATGAGCGGTTCTTAAATTGACCGGCCAAATAAGCGGCCAAAATATCGGCCTAAAACAGGCTTTGAATTGAATTAATCTTAATAAATTCAAATACTTGACGCATCATTGTTTTGGCATAATAATCGGCCAATGAATTCATCTTCAATCGTTGTTGCCGCGTATGACCAACCCCACCAGTTTGAGCCGCTGCTGCCGCAGCGGGAACTGGACGGTCTTATTGAGCGCACGCGCACGGTGCTTGAAAAGGCCTATCGCCTGCAACATTCGGTGGCGCCCGGCACCTGCGAATCGCTCAAACGTCTGGTCAGGGGGATGAATTCGTACTATTCCAACCGCATCGAAGGGCAAAGCACACACCCGCAGAACATTGAGCGTGCGCTGCGTGCCGACTTTTCAGAAGTTCCTGATGTGGCGCAACGCCAGCGCCTGGCCTTGGCCCATATCGAGGCCGAACAGGCGCTTGAAAGAACGCTTGCCGAAAGCGGGGGTGGCGAGGGGCGTGCCTTGCAATCGGGCTTTTTGCTTGAGGCGCACGCCGCCTTGTACCGTCGGCTGGAAGCACCTGACCGAACCACCGAAGACGGGCGGGTGATCGCCCCTGGTCAGTTGCGCCTGGAGGATGTCAGCGTCGGCAGACACCAGCCGCCAGCAGCGGCATCACTACCAGCTTTTCTGGCGCGCATGGACGAGGTATACCCGCGCATCAAGGGGCTCGATGGCCTGTTGTTCGGCATTGCCGCAGCCCACCATCGCGCGGCATGGGTTCACCCTTTTGGGGATGGCAACGGCCGGGCCTGCCGGCTGCAGACCCATTGCGCGCTGCTTCCGACCAGTGCCGGGCTCTGGTCCGTCAACCGGGGGCTGGCGCGACAACGCGACAAGTATGACGTCATGCTGGCCAACGCCGACAGGGCGCGTCAGGGCGACCTCGACGGCCGCGGCAAGCTCAGTGAAAAGATGTTGCGGCAATGGTGCGAGTTCTTTATTGACGTTGCCGATGACCAGGTAACGTTCATGACAGGCATGCTCAGGCTGGATGCCTTGCGCGAGCGCATTGCCACCCTGATGCTGGTGCGCTCAGAGAGTTCGCAGTTCGAAAACTACAGCAGGGAGGCCACCCTCGCCTTGCATCATGTGCTGGTGGCCGGCCCCGTTTCGCGCGGGGACTTTTGCAAAATGACCGGCATGGCCGAGCGCAGCGCGCGCCGGGTATTGGCGCAACTGCTCAAGGACCGCTTGCTGGTCAGCGACAACCCCAAGGGCGCTGTGTCCTTCAATTTTTCTCTGGACGCCTTGAACGTCCTGTTGCCCAACCTGTATCCGGAAGCCGCCACCACCAACAACGAGCCTTGACCTTGCTGGCGCCATAGATCAGGGCCGACCCCGCATAAGCCGACAGAAGCCCACAACACGCAACCACTGCGTAAGAGCTCGCAAAGCAATAACTTGTACTTTTACCTAGCCATCTTTGTTCTGTTTGCGCACCTGAGCGTCGGGCAAAACCTGGCCTTCGCGCTGCCAGGCCGCTTTGTCGGCAGCCGGGAGCGCCGGACGCGGGTGACGCAAACGCTTTCCGACATGGGCCTGGCAGGTTTTCATGAGCGCGACCCGGCCACGTTGTCAGGCGGCCAGCGGGCCAGGGTAAGCCTGAAGCGCACGCTGCTGGCCGAGCCGCAGGCGCCGTTGCTCGATGAGTCGTTTTCCAAACTCGATGCCGCGCTGCGCAAGCAGGTTCGCGCCTATGTGTTCGCGCAGATCACGCGCCAGCGCATGCCGGCGCTGCTGGTCACTCACGACCCGGCCGACGTGCCGCCTGCCGGGCGCGTCATCGAGATCAGCGATGGGGCGGCGTAGCGCGTTTTCACTGAGGCATTCCCCGGACACCAGCCCGGTCAGGATC
>JALNWC010000391.1 GCA_023231075.1 Rhodoferax sp. | reverse complement strand
AACTTCGGCGGCACGCCCATGCGGGTGTTGATAAGCCACTGCTGGGCAATCGACAGCACGTTGTTGGTGATCCAGTACAGCACCAGGCCGGCCGGGAAGAAGAAGAACATCACACTGAATGCCAATGGCATGAACCACATCATCTTGGCCTGCATGGGGTCGGGCGGTGCCGGGTTAAGCGAGGTCTGCAGCACGGTGGTCAGGGCCATGACAATCGGCAGGATGTAGAACGGATCGGGGCTTGAGAGGTCTTGAATCCAGCCCAGCCAGGGCGCGTTGCGCATCTCGACGCTGGCCAGCAGCACCCAGTACAGCGCGATGAACACCGGGATCTGGATCATGATCGGGAGGCAGCCACCCATCGGGTTGACCTTTTCCTCGCGGTAAATGCGCATCATTTCCTGCTGCATTTGTTGCGGGTTGTCTTTCAGGCGCTCGCGCATTTCCATGATGCGCGGGTTCACCGCCTTCATCTTGGCCATGCTGGCATAGGCCTTGGCATTGAGCCAGTAAAAAGCAATTTTCAGCAACAGCACCAGCGCCATGATGGACCAGCCCCAATTGCTGATCAAGTTGTGCAATTTGTCGAGCAACCAGTACAGCGGTTTGGACAGCATGGTCAACCAGCCGTAGTCCTTTACCAGTTCCAGGCCGGGTGTCATCGCTTCCAGCATCTTCTCTTCTTGTGGTCCAGCGAAAAACCGGGCCTCAACTGTTTTGCGGGCGCCGGGGGCGAGCGACTCCAGCGGCACGATCATGCCCACCGAATACAGATTGTTGTCGACCTTGCGCATGAACAGCTCGCGTTTGATGCCGTCACCCAGCAGCCAGGCGCTGGCGAAATAGTGCTGCACCATGGCCACGTAGCCGTTTTCAGCCGACTTTTCAATGTCAACTTTGTCTTTTTCAATGTCGGCAAACTCGACTTTTTGGTACTTCTTGGCTTCGGTGTAAACAGCCGGGCCGGTAAATGTGGAGTAGAACGAAGACTCGCCCGGTGGCTTGTTGCCATCGCGCACCAGTTGCAGATAGAGCTGGGGCGCCACGGCCGTGGCACCGGTATTGATGACCTCGTGCTTGACCGCCACGGCGTAGCTGCCACGGGACAGAATATAGGTTTTGACCAGCTTGACACCCCCCACTTCGGCTGATTCAAAGCGCAACTCCAGGGTTTGGCTGCCTTCCTTGAGCGAGCGCTCGCCCGGGGCCAGGGTCATCACCGACTTGTGGGTCGGCAGCACCGGCCCACCTGCGCCGGCAATCAAGCCCGACTGAGCCAGATAAACACGATCCTTGCTGTCGTCGAGCAGTACAAACTTGCGGGTTTTGTCCGCCATGTCGGCGTGCTTGAGCATCTCGGCCTTGACCAGTGAGCCGCCTTCGGTGTCAAAGGTGAGTTTGAAGACGTCGGTTTCAACCACCACCCGCTCGCGTGCTGCGGCGGCTGCCGTCGTGGGGGCTGCCACAGCCGGCACTGCCCCTGCCATTTGATCTGCAACGGCGCTGTTGTTGCTGGCGACCGGCACACCATTTGGCACGCTAGCCGGTACGCCGGCCGCGCCTGTCGGACCTTGCGGCTGCACGACGGCAGGCGTGGCGCCAGGGAAAAAAGTGGGCTTGCGGCCGTTGTAAACCTGCCATTGATCCCACAACATGACGAGGGAAAAACCAAAAATCACCCACAGAATGGTGCGGCGGATATCGTTCATGAGGATTTCTTTTGTGTGGAAGAGGGGATCAACCGGGTAAACAAAGGGGTCGCAGGCTTGACAGGCGCTTGCGGCACGGGGTCCAGGCCGCCATCACACCAGGGGTGACAGCGTCCGATGCGACGCAGCATGAGGTAGCTGCCCTTGGCGGCACCAAAACGCTGCAGGGCTTGCAGTGCATACACCGAGCAAGTGGGCTCGAAGCGGCACGACGAACCCAGCCATGGACTCAAAAAGAGTCGATAGCCCTTGATCAGCAGGATCAGCAACCTGGCCATCATGCCGCCACCGGCGACTGCGCGCCGCTCAGGGTTCGCATGGCTCGTTCCAGCAACTGGTGCATTTCGGTGCGCGCAGCAAGCTTCAGCGCATCAGAGCCGGCACTGAGGAACTGCACCCGGTCAAAGCCGCTGCGCAGTCGAACCACATAGGCGGCCACCGGCAATTGCGCCTGGTACAACGCGCTCACGGCGTAGATCTGGCGCTTCAGGGTGTTGCGCGTCACGGCACGTTTGGCCCAGCGCTTGGGCACCATGGCGCCCAGCCAGACCGTCGGCATGTTGAACAATGGCTTTGCGGCCAGGTCCACTGGGTCAGCATTCAGCGCCACGGTGTGCAAGGCAAAGTGCGGTGTGCGCGCCAGCGTTGAGCCTGCCAGCACGGCTTGAAACTGGCGCCGACTTTTGAGTCGTTGCAAGATCAGTCAAGCGTTGCGGCAAATGTGGACAGACTGCGCCAGCCCTTACATTAAACGGCCAGACGCTTGCGGCCTTTGGCGCGGCGCGCATTGATCACGGCACGACCGCCACGGGTTTTCATGCGCACCAAAAAGCCATGCGTACGGGCGCGACGAATCTTGGAGGGTTGGTAAGTGCGTTTCATTTTTGAAAATCCTAAGAAGCTTCAGAGGCAAGCTGCCTCAATTTGACTGATTATGCCAAGGGCATCAACGTAAATTTCACCCGAACAGTTCAGGGGAACCGCGGATTATCGCAAACTTTTGGACACATGGTAAATCTCGGGAAGACCCGCAGTGTGGATAAGTGTTTGATAAATTAGAATTGAGCAGCTCAGAAATCAAAAATATCCACAGAAACCAATCGCACAATGACCGAGGGACAACACCCCATACCCCAAGCCGTTCCAGACGCAAGCGGCGCAGATTTTTGGCAAGCCTGTATCGATCAAATGGCACAGGAACTCCCCGAGCAGCAGTTTCAGACCTGGATCAAGCCCTTGTCGGCCCAGGTGGCCGATGACTTGGGCAAGGTTACTATTTTTGTCGCCAATCGCTTCAAGATGGACTGGATCCGGGCGCAATACAGCCACCGTCTGGCGCTCATCATGGAGCGCTTGACCGGCCAAGCCGTGCAAATCGAGCTGGCGCTGGCCGTCCGGGAGCCTGTGGTGCGCAAGCCGGAACCCAAGACGGCAAGCCCCGCCGTGCTGTTGGAGACGTTGGCTGAGGCTGACCATTTTCGCCCCGCCGAGCCCCTGAAAAGCCGGCTCAACACCTCGTTGACGTTTGACGCCCTGGTGGAAGGCAGCGCCAACCGCATGGCGCGCGCGGCAGCCATGCACGTGGCCGGCATGCCGGGCCATTTGTACAACCCGCTGTTCATTTACGGCGGCGTGGGCCTGGGCAAAACCCATTTGATGCACGCGGTGGGCAACCAGTTGACGGCCGACCACCCCAGCGCCCGGGTGCTCTACATCCATGCCGAGCAGTTCGTCACCGATGTGGTGAAGGCCTACCAGCGCAAAGCGTTTGACGAATTCAAGGAGCGCTACCACTCGCTGGATTT
>JALNWC010000390.1 GCA_023231075.1 Rhodoferax sp. | reverse complement strand
CTGGTGCACCGCCCGATGCTGCTGCTGGCCGACGAGCCCACCGGCAACCTCGACCCCGGCACCGCCGCGCGCGTGATGGATGCATTGGTCGAGCAAACCCGCCAGCACGGCGCGGCCCTGGTGCTGGTGACGCACTCGGTCGCCGCGGCCAAGCGCGCCGACCGGGTGTTGACGCTGACGGCCACCGGCTTGGTTGATTACCTTGACGCGGCTGAAATTCGCATGCCCGACACACTCGGGCGCAGGTGACAACGGTCCAAACAGCTGATTGACCCCCCAAAGTGCAGGTTCTGCTTGATTTTTGTGATCCGCATGGTCGGCAGGCTGCCTTGCGCTGCGCCTTTGACAAGCCTGCGCAAACCCTGGTGGCGCACTCGCCCGAGCAGCTCAAGCCGCTGCTGGATGCGGTGGATGCCTTGGCAAAGCAAGGCTTCTGGTGCGTGGGTTATGTGCGTTATGAGGCTGCGCCCGCGTTTGATGCGGCACTCAAAGTGCGGGCAGCCGACGGCCCGCTGGCGTGGTTCGGCGTCTATGCCCAGGCCTTGCCGTGGCCTGACGAGGCGACCGATGACGACGACAAAAATGCGGCCACCCGCGTGCAGTGGCAAAGCGGACTGAGCCGGGCGGATTTTGATGCGGCGATGGACCGCATCCACCAGGCCATTGCGGCGGGTGACTTGTACCAGGTCAACTACACCGCGCCGCTGCACGGTGCGTTTTCTGGCGATGCGCAAACGCTTTTCAGGCGCCTGCACCGCGCCCAGCCGCAGGGCTACGCGGCCTTTATCGACAGCGGCTTCGAGCAGCTGCTGTCGGTCTCGCCCGAGTTGTTTTTTGACTGGCAGAACGGACAAGCCATTCAGGGCGGGCCGTTGCTGACGCGCCCCATGAAGGGCACCGCGCCGCGTGGCGCCAGCGCCGCCGAAGATGCCACGCTGGCCGCCGCGCTGCTGGCCTCGCCCAAGGAGCGCGCCGAAAACGTGATGATTGTCGATTTGCTGCGCAACGACGTGTCGCGCATCGCGCAGCCGCACAGCGTCAGGGTGCCGCATCTTTTTACCGTGCAAACGCTGCCCACGGTGCTGCAAATGGTGTCCGACGTGACCGCCACCACCCGGCCCGGCACCCGCTTGAGCGAGGTCTTTGGCGCGCTGTTTCCATGCGGCTCGGTCACCGGCGCGCCCAAGGTGCAGGCCATGCGCATGATCCAGGCGCTCGAGCCCGAACCGCGCGGCATCTACTGCGGCGCCATCGGCGTGCTGCGCCCCGGCGGTCACGCCACCTTCAACGTGGCGATTCGCACCGTCACCTTGCGCGGCACACAAGCCAGCTGCGGTATTGGCAGCGGCATCACCTTTGACGCCACTGCAGATGCCGAGTGGCAGGAGTGGCGCATCAAACGCGGCTTTCTGGCGCGTGCCAGCGAGTCATTCAAGCTGCTGGAAACATTGCGCCTGGAAAACGGAAGTTTTCACAATTTGGAAGCCCACCTGGCACGGCTGAAAAGGGCGGCAGCGCATTTCGGGTTTCCATTTGACGAGGCTGTCATTGCGAATGCACTGCGACAAGCCATCCCCCCCGGCTGTCATTGCGGACTTGATCCGCAATCCATGAACCCCGGCCTGCCTGGATCCCGGGTCGAGCTCGGGATGACGAAGGCAAGTTCACAGTCCGCAGGCGGCATCGACCCAGCAAAACCGGCTCGCCCAGACGAAACTGCCCGGCGCGTGCGCCTGCTGCTCGATGCCAGCGGCCGCGCGCAGGCGCAGGCCTTTGCGCTGCCGCCTTCACCCTTGCCGGTGACGCTGCAACTGGCACATGTGCCTTTCGATGAAGCCCACAGCGAGTTCACGCGTTTCAAAACCACGCACCGCGCGCACTACGAAGCCTTTGCCCCCGCCGACCCGGCCGTGTTCGACACGCTGCTCTACAACGACACTGGCGAGCTGACCGAATGCACGCGCGGCAACATTGCCCTGCTGCTCGATGGCCGCTGGGTGACACCGCCGCTGCGCTGCGGGCTGCTCGACGGCATCGGACGCGAGATGGCGCTAAAAGAAGGCCGCCTGATTGAGGCCGTGGTGCGGCTGGACGACTTGCCGCGCGTGCAGGCGCTGGCCTTTGTCAACAGCCTGCGCGGCTGGCTGGATGCCCGGCTGCCCGGATAATTTCTTCGCCAATCACCACAAACAACCAAGGGAACACCCATGTTCGTCGTCATTTTCCGTGCCAAAGTTCGCAATGCTGACAGCGAATACACCCAGGTCGCAGCGCGCATGCGCGAGTTGGCACTGGGTCAGTTCGGCTGCCTTGAGTTCAGCGCCGTCACTGAAGACCAGGATGAAATTGCTCTGTCTTATTGGCCTTCCGAGGAACACATCCGGACCTGGAAGTCGCACTCGGAGCATGTGCTGGCCCAGCAGCTTGGCCGCGAACGCTGGTACGAATCCTACGTGGTGCAAGTGGCTGAAATCACCCGGGAATACCGCTTTTTACTTTGACGCTGGCTTGCGGACACTCTAAGATTAGCTTATGGGAATAATCTTCATCCAAGCATTCGCACTACGACCGCCAATGCCAGACAAAGCAAATTTGGTTCGGTTGCCATGAAATTTGATTGGGATCCAGAAAAAGCGTTTGCCAATGAACGCAAGCATGGCGTCACATTCGACGAAGCCAGCACGGTATTTGGAGATGTACTTTCTGTTAGCGGTCGTGATTTGGAACATTCGATTGGCGAACCTCGTTATGTCACGCTGGGAATCTCAAGTTACGGCAGAGTGCTGACGGTCTGTCATACTGACCGCAGAGGCATCATTCGCATCATCAGTGCGCGTCCTGCAACCCGAAAGGAGAAACGAATATATGAAGAAGACTAAAGTTGAAGATATTGAAATGCGTGCGGAATACACAAGGGATGACTTGGGGCCACTGGTTCGTGGAAAGTATGCAGCTCGCTATGCCAAGGCGACAAATATTGTGGTGATCGACCCGAGCCTGGCCAAAGTTTTCCCAAACAGCGCGTCCGTCAATGAGGCTCTGCGGGGATTACTGAATATTGCAACAGCGGCTACTGCCATAAACCATCGAACAGGCCGTCCATCAAGTAAACGTACCACGGCATCCCAGGCTTGAAGTTTCCCCCTGCAGGCCAGGATTGACTTCTTGGCACCCCATGCTTGACCTGCTCAAGACCTTCTCCTGGCAAGAGCTCAAACACCACCCGTGGCGCAACGCAGCGGCCGTGGTGGCGGTGATGCTGGGCGTGGCGCTGGCGTTTTCGGTGCATTTGATCAACGCCAGCGCGCTCGATGAGTTCTCGCAGGCGGCGCGCTCGGTGGGCGGTCAGCCCGACCTGGAATTGCGCGGCGTGCAGGGCCGGTTTGACGAGGCGCTGTTTGCCCGCGTGGCGCGACTGCCTGAAGTGGCGCTGGCCTCACCCGTGCTCGAGGTCGGCACCTACGCCCTCACGCCCGAGGGCAAGCGCAGCCTGCAGGTGGTCGGCGTCGATGCG
>JALNWC010000389.1 GCA_023231075.1 Rhodoferax sp. | reverse complement strand
CTAACCAGGTGTTCATTGCGATGTTTGAAGTGCCCGACCCATACGGAACTATCAACCAACACGTTCATGGCGTGCTTGCCTCTTCCCGTCGGCGGGGAACCCGCTCGATATCAGGCGCCTGGCCACCCAGCGCCGCAAGGCGCCGTGCGGTCTGCCGCTGGATAAATGCTTTCACGCATTCCCGGATCAGTTCGGACTTTTCGAGGCCCGGCTCGGCGAGTGAGGCCGCTTTGGCAAACAGTTGGTCGTCGATGGTGAGCGTGGTGCGCATGCTGAGCCTCTTGTGTCGATAAAGACATCATTTTGCATCAAATAAGGCATCCTATGGGTTCCCGATCCTGGGACTGGTTCGCACGCGTATCTCGCGCAGCCTGAACAGCAAGCCTATTTCCTGCGGTCTGAATTGCCCTCTTTGATCTTTTTCGCCTTGGTGGATTCATCGGAGGCTGCCTCGTCCGGCCTGGCTTTTGCTGCAAGGCAGACTCCACTGGTGCGCTGCAGCTAGGCCAGGACCACCGCACGCTCGCCTTTTTTGCGATGCGGGTATGCGCTGGCGCAGGATTGCCTGGACAAGCCGCTAGGCGCCAAGCCCCCCAAGTTGGCGTCTGATCTGTCATTGACGGTGACTGCGGGGCACGTGCTGCGTGAAATGTTCTGTCAGTTCACCACCAACCTGAACGCGCTACGCACCTCGGATGATCCTGAAGTGGTGCACCAGGCCAGGGTTGGTTGGCGTCGCCTCCGAAGTGCATTGCGCCTGTTCAAGCCAGCATTGGCTGTTGACGCTGTGCCGTCCTGGCAGGCACTGCAACCGATGCTGACTTTCTTGGGTGAACTGCGGGATCTCGATGTGGCGTTGACCGATACCCTGCCGCCGCTTGCGGACGCTTATACGGCAGGAGACGCCCAGCGCACGGACGCATGGCAGGCGATGACGCAGGCCTTGCTGCAGGCTGCCAACCTTCAGCGTAAATCGGTGCGATACGCGCTTCATGAGCCAACAGTCGGTGCCACCTTGCTTGCGGCCACCCAGTGGCTGGAACAGTTGTCTGCGCAGACCCGACCGGTTGATGCGGGGATTGAAGGCAAAGTCTTCCTGCAAGGCTGGGCTCGGCGCCGCCTTGTCCGTCTGCATGAACAATTGAAACTTGCCGGCAGGGACCGAAGCAGCCCCGATGGTCAGCACCGTGTTCGCATCCTCGCCAAACGGATGCGCTACGGTATCGAGGCCATGCGCACCCTATTGCCCAAGCGGCGTACGAAACGCTGGTACCAGCAGGCTGCAAGCCTGCAGACGAGCCTTGGGGCCTCACGTGATGTCATGCAAGCGGGCGTGCTGGCCGCAAAACTGGAAGCCGACCGTGGACTTGTCGAGTTCCTGCGTGGCGTCGCCGTTGGGCAGACAAGGCTGGGGTAACACCTCGTGGGCCGGCGCTCCTTGATATCGATAGTTGTTCTGACAGTTGATTCCACCAGCAATGCAAGGCTCCGGCTATCAGATCAGATGACGTAGGCGCCGAGTGTGACTTGCACTTCAAGTCGATTTCCTTATAATCAAATTGCTGCACTGCACCATTTTTGTCTACTCAGATATCTGACTCAAGGAAACCAACATGAACATCACCATTGAACCATTGCTCGCCGCCGCCCAGGATCAGGTCAAGGCGATTCAAACCCTGGCGACTTTCGGATGCTCAGGCACCGACAGATTTGCCCAACTTAACGTTTATGCAGGTCTCGCGGCACTAGATAACTCAACACATCATTTCTCAACGTTGGCTAGGTCAAAAGGCTTTGACGAGTTGATCGAGCTTCAAATGCGGTCTTTACTGCCTGCAGTCGAAAGTGCCAAGGCCTACATCCGTCAGGTTTTTGTGTTTGCTGCAGTGGCCAGCCGTGAGATTGACCATGTCATTGCAAGCGAAATGTCGCGAATTCAGGACAAGGTTTATGACGACCTGTACACCGGACTCACCGACGCCGAAGAAAACGGCATCGTGGCAGCCAAAATGATCAAAGACGCGCTTAGGTTGACAAGGGAAGCGGCGTTGTCATCACAGGAGTCGATCAAGAGAGCCGCGTACGACTCATTGAATCTGCCGGACGCCAAAAGCGATGATGACGTGACGGACGTCATCGCAAAGCCTCCTAAAAGAGCGCACGAGGCCACGTCATTGGTTAAACTTCACTAGACAATAGTGACGCTTCGTGGCGGTGGTAATGACTGAAGGAGACCTGGATTCCACAACAAATTAGCGGCCACCTATTGGTCAACAAGCAGTCCGGCGTCAGCCACGAGAGCATCTACCAGCACATCTACGCCACCACACGAAGCTTTTATGGAGCAGCTTCAACTGCATAATCAATCGGTTGCACTTCAGACTTGAATCCGCCCTCGATCAGTATAGAGCGCAACTGTTTGCGGCACTGCTTGCCAAATTGCTGGCGCAGCAACACACAGGAAATCGCCTTTCAGCTACGACTACACTTTCGAAGGCAATTTGCCGGGTCAGTTGACGATTTCATGCCACCAAGAGACTTTCCTATGACATCCCCCGTCCCTGAAATCACAGACCGAATTTCCTGCGTCATTTGTGCTTTCAATGAAGCGCCAAGAATAGCTGATGTACTTGCAGTTGCATCCACGCATCCACTACTGTACGAAGTAATCGTGGTGGACGACGGCTCTACCGACAACACCGTTGAAATTGTCAGGCGTTTTCCATCAGTTACGCTCATTTCCTATGCGGTAAATAAAGGCAAGAGCTCTGCGATGGCAACAGGTATTGCGATGGCGCAATGCGAACTACTCATGTTGCTCGATGCTGACCTCAAGGGCCTTACCCACGAGCATGTTACGGCCTTGGCAACTCCCGTTTTGTTAGGAGAGGCGAGCGTCAGCATTAGTCTACGGCAAAACAGCTTGTCCATATTCCGCGCTATTGGTTTGGATTTTGTTTCCGGAGAACGTGTCATCAGTAAGGAACTTTTGAGCAACTTGCTCGGAGAAATTCATCTGCTGCCACGTTTCGGAATTGAGGTATTCATGAATCGTCAGATCATTGAACGTCGACTTTCAATTGCCGTCACAAATTGGCCTCAAGTTACGCAGTCGAGGAAAACCGAGAAAATGGGATACCGGAAAGGCATCATGGCAGAATTGCGTATGGTGGCTGACCTATTGCAGGTCACTTATCCTCTTGTGCTGATTTCTCAAACCTATCATTTGCGTTCGCTGCGAGTAGCTATTTCACCTATGCGGAGGCTTGAAGCCACCGGATTCACACGCTAGCGAAAACAAAACGGCGCTGCATTCGGTTTTGTTCATGTTGATCACCATTCCTGGATGATCAAGCTGCTGGCCATCTTGTCGGTTACTGGAGCCGCTTTGGGCTCGTTCCTGGCTGGAAATACGCGCCTTTCAGGCTCATACCTCGTTGGACAAGGCTGCGGGGCTCGCGATGACGCAATAGCGTAAAGTGCCTGCCTGTGCCTTGCGGCGCTTGCAGGCTTTTTT
>JALNWC010000388.1 GCA_023231075.1 Rhodoferax sp. | reverse complement strand
CGCGCAATCAGCGCGTTCATGTCGGCAGCGCGCTCGGGGGTTTGGTCAAAAACAAAATGCAGGGTGGGCACGGTATGGATGTGCAGGCGCTTGAACAGACCGGCGCGCAAGAAGCCGGCGGCCTGGTTCAGCCCGTCGGTACACGCCTTCACGTCGCCCGCCAACAGGCTGAAAAACACCTTGGCATGGGCATAGTCGGGCGTCACCTCGACGCCCTGAATGGTGACCATGCCGACCCGCGGGTCTTTGAGCTCGCGCGCAATCAATTCGGTCAGATCACGCTGGATCTGATCGGCAACCTTGAAGGCGCGGTTGGGTGTGGCAGATTTTTTATGCACAGGTCAGACCCAATGGCTTACAGCGTACGCGCCACTTCGCGGATCTCGAAGAACTCCAGCACGTCACCCACTTGAATGTCGTTGTAGTTCTTGATGTTCAAGCCGCAATCGAAGCCTTCGCGCACTTCCTTGACGTCGTCCTTGAAACGCTTGAGCGAATCGAGTTCGCCGGTCATCACCACCATGTTCTGGCGCAGCAGACGCAAGCGCGCGCTGCGGCGCACCACACCGGCGGTGACCATACAACCGGCAATCGAGCCGATCTTGGACACCTTGAAGATCTGGCGTATCTCGGCCGTACCAATGACTTCTTCCTTTTTGTCCGGCGTCAACATGCCCGACATGGCCAGCTTGAGTTCATCGACCGCGTCGTAAATGATGTCGTAATAACGGATATCGACACCGTTGTTTTCGGCCAGCTTGCGCGCACCGGCGTCAGCACGGGTGTTGAAGCCGATGATGACCGCCTTGGAAGCGATGGCCAGGTTGACATCGGACTCGCTGATGGCACCCACGGCGGCATACACCAACTGCACCTTGACCTCGTCGGTGGACAGCTTGAGCAGCGACTGCGACAAGGCTTCCTGCGAACCCTGCACGTCGGCCTTGACAATGATCGGCACCATCTTGACCTCGCCCGCGGTCATGTCGGTGAACATGTTCTCGAGCTTTGAAGCCTGCTGTTTCGCCAGTTTGGTGTGGCGGAACTTGCCGGCGCGGTAAGTGGCAATTTCGCGGGCACGGCGCTCGTCCGAGAGCACCATGAACTCATCACCGGCTTGCGGCACTTCAGTGAGACCCTGGATTTCGACCGGGATCGACGGACCCGCGGTTTTGACGGACTTGCCGTTTTCGTCGAGCATGGCGCGCACGCGGCCAAAGGTCTGCCCCGCCAGCACCACGTCGCCGGTTTTCAGGGTACCCGACTGCACCAGCACGGTGGCCACCGGGCCGCGGCCCTTGTCAAGCTGGGCCTCAATCACCAGGCCCTTGGCCATGGCATCCACCGGCGCCTTGAGTTCCAGCACTTCGGCCTGCAACAGCACTTGCTCCAGCAATTCGTCAATGCCCTGGCCGGTTTTGGCCGACACCGAGACAAACGGCGAACTGCCGCCAAAGTCCTCGGGAATCACGTCTTCCACCACCAGCTCGTTCTTGACGCGCTCGGGGTTGGCGTCGGGCTTGTCGACCTTGGTGATGGCCACCACAATCGGCACCCCGGCCGCTTTGGCGTGTTTGATGGCTTCCTTGGTTTGCGGCATGACACCGTCGTCGGCCGCCACCACCAGAATCACAATGTCAGTGGCCTGCGCACCACGGGCGCGCATGGCGGTAAACGCTTCGTGGCCCGGGGTGTCGAGGAAGGACACCACACCGCGCGGGGTTTCCACGTGGTAGGCACCAATGTGCTGGGTGATGCCGCCGGCTTCGCCCGAAGCCACCTTGGTGCGACGAATGTAGTCCAGCAAAGACGTCTTGCCGTGGTCGACGTGACCCATCACGGTCACGACAGGGGCGCGCGGCAAGGACTCGGCCTGCTGCTGCGACACTTCGTCATCGGTAAAGGCTTCGGGGTCGTCAAGCGCCGCCACAATGGCTTTGTGACCCATTTCCTCGACCAGAATCATGGCCGTGTCCTGGTCCAGCGGCTGGTTGATGGTGACCATCTGGCCCAGCTTCATGAGGTGCTTGATCACTTCGGAGGCCTTGACCGCCATCTTGTGGGCCAACTCGGCCACGGTGATGGTTTCAGGCACGTGGACTTCGAGCACCCGCACTTCCACCGGCGCGGCCTGCTGGTGGTGGTGGTCATCATGGCCACGCTCATTGCTACCGCGGCGGCCACGTGGCCCACCGCGCCAGTTACCACCGCGACCGGCACCGGCACCGGTATCGCCACGGGTGGGGATGCCCTTTTTCTTGGCGGGATCACCCGCCCAGCTGCTCGACAGTTTGGCTGACTTGACTTCCTTGCCGGCCCCCGCAGCACCCGCAGCGGGTGTGCCTGGTGCGGCAGGCCTGACACCGGCGGGACCGCCCGCCGGCTTGTGCAAAGTGCCCTTGATTCCGGCTTTGGCAGCCTCTGCGGGCTTGGCCACAGGCTTGGGCTCTTCCACTTTTTTGGGTGGCAGTTTTTTGCCAGGCTGCGACATCATCAAACGGATGGCGGCCGCTTCGGACTCGGCTTTTTGACGGCGTGCGTTCAAATCGGCGGCACGGGCCTGTTCCTCGTCCTTCAATTTTTTGGCGTCAAGCGCTGCCTTTTCCTGGGCTTGCACCTGCACTTGTTGCTGGGCGAGCTTGCTGGTCTCGGCCTGCAATGCGGCTGTTTGCCTGGCGGCCTGCACCGCGCTGTCGTCGACCGTCGCCACAGGCGCTGCTTTCTCAGCTTGTTGTTGCGCCAATGCGGCGCGCTCTGCCGCGGCGGCTGCGACTGCGGCGCGTTCTGCGGCCTCGCGCGCGGCTGCTTCCTGCACCTCGCGTTGACGGCGTCGCTCAGCCAGTTCTTCTTCCTGGCGACGAATCAATTCGGCTTGACGACGCGCTTCTTCTTCGCGGCGTGCCAGTTCGGCATGATCGATCTGCAGCCTGGCCGCGTGAAGCGCCTCTTGCTCAGTGCGCTCTTCAGGCGCCGCACCTGCACTGGTTTCGGTGCCTTCATCGCGACGCACAAAAGTGCGCTTTTTACGCACTTCCACCTGGATGGTGCGCGCCTTGCCGGTGGCGTCGGCCTGCTTGATCTCACTGGTCGATTTTTTGACCAGCGTGATCTTTTTACGCTCGGCCGTGTTGGTACCGTGGCTGAGCTGCAAATAACTCAACAGATGCTGCTTGTCAGACTCTGTGAGCTTGTCAGATGCCGCCGATTTGGCAACACCTGCCGACTTCAATTGCTCAAGCAATGTGTCGGGTGATTTCTTGAGTTCATTGGCAAACTCGG
This sequence comes from Rhodoferax sp., assembly GCA_023231075.1. GTDB lineage: Bacteria > Pseudomonadota > Gammaproteobacteria > Burkholderiales > Burkholderiaceae_C > Rhodoferax. Next base: position 243 of record JALNWC010000388.1, on the reverse strand, counting down.
CAACGGTCATACTGGACATTTTTTAGGTAACCTTTAGTTCAGACTGGGTGCCCGCAGGCAATCAAGGTCTTTACTTCAACTGTAAATTCATGATGCTTCACTCTTTGGAAGTAACGTCATTGGCGAACCAATGTTCACGGGCCTTCATGATCAGGGCCGTGGCCTCGTCAGCAGACTGGCCGGTCATGTCGGTCAGTTCATCTACCGCCAGGTCGGCCAGGTCATCCAGCACATGGATGCCGT
>JALNWC010000387.1 GCA_023231075.1 Rhodoferax sp. | reverse complement strand
TTTCAATGCAAGCTTGCCGCGCAAGCTTTTCTGGGAGGCATGTTGCTTTTCTTTGGTCTTGTCGTCTGTGCGCTGGGCCACATAAGCGTTGCCGGCTGGAGCAGTGCCAGGCGACGTTCTTCCCATTGCGCAACCCAGGGAATAAATTGTTCGGTCGGCATGGGCCGTGCGATGAAATAGCCTTGGGCCACATCGCAACCCTGTTGCCGCAAGAAGTCCCAGTCGGCCTGGTCTTCCACGCCTTCGGCCACAGTCTCCATGCCGAGCTGCCGGGCCAGACCCAGGCTGGCATCGAACATGGCGCGCTGGGTGTCGTTGGCCCAGGCGCCGTGGACAAAACTCTGGTCAATCTTGAGCTCGTCAAACGGGATGTCGCGCAATTGGGTCAACGACGAATTGCCGGTGCCAAAATCATCAATTGACAGCTTGAAGCGTTTCAGGCGCAGACGCGTCAGGATTTCAAGCGACACGCGTTGGTCCTGCATCAGGCGGCTCTCGGTCACTTCCAGCATCAGGTTTTCAGGATGCATGCCCGCCTGGGCCGTGAGGTTCACCACCGCGTCAAGAAAGCTCAGGGACAGCAGGTTGTCCATGGACAAGTTGACTGCCAGGCGCAACGAGAGATGGGCGTCCTGCCAGCGACGTGCCTGCGTCAGGGCGGACACCAGCACCCTGTGGGTCAACGCGTTGATCAGCCCATATTCCTCTGCCAGCCCGACAAATTGGTCCGGCATCACCAGCCCATCGGCCGTGTGCAGCCAGCGCACCAGGGTTTCTGCACCCACCACCTCACCCGTGGCCAGAGACACCTTGGGCTGGTAGTAGTTCACCAGCTCGCCATGGACGATGGCCTCACGCAATTCGGACTCGCTGTACACCTTTCTATCTGGTTTCACGGTCCGGGGAAAGTAAGGGACGTGTTTGCTGATCAGGGCCGCCAGGCGCTCGGGCAAGATCCGCGCAGATTTCACCCAGGCGCACTGCGCCCACCGAGCGCGCGGCTGACTTGAGTTGGTGCGCCAGGGCGCCTGCTGCCAGCGCATCACCCGTTGCGTTTGCGGTGTGCAGCTGGTGGTTGATCTGGCGGGCACTGGTGTGAAAGTCGTTCAAGAATTCGCGTATCACCGTGGCGTCATCGCCGACCAGCGCTGCCAACACGCGCACATCGATGGCCAGCGGCTGCGGGTCAGGCACCTCCACAGGGGTGTTGAAGGGCACCGAAAACACCACGGGTTGCCATTTTTTGAGCATGGCCTTGAGTTCGGCCAGTGGCACTGGTTTGCTGAGGTAATCATCCATGCCAATAGCGCGGCAACGGTCAGCCTCGCCTTTGAGGGCGTTCGCAGTGAAGGCGATGATCGGAATACGGGGTTTGCCCAATTCGGCGGCGCGAATGGCCACCGTCAACTCGTAGCCATCCATCAGGGGCATGTGCAAATCGGTGATCAACAGGGCATAAGCACCCGTTTGCCAGCGCGTCAAGGCCTCCTGACCGTTATTGGCGATGTGCCAATATTGGTCAGGATGCGCTTGGGCCGCCACGCGCAGGCCTGCCAGCACCGGGTCGGGCCTGGCGGTCTCGACCACAATACACAAGCCTCCCGGATGCGCCAGCATCCAGCTTTGCGCGCTGCTCAGATCCGCGGCACGTGAGACCAGTGCTTGTTCAGCGCCCAGATAAACTGCCAAGTCGTCGGCCAGGCCATCGGCACTGGCCATCACCAGGCAGGGCATGCCGGTCACCAAATTGGGTATCGCGGTGGGCACAACGGGCTCGGGGCCCAAAGCGAAGGGCAGGTTCAGGCTGAACACCGAGCCTTCACCTGGCGTACTGAGAACGCCAATGTCGCCGCCCATGAGTTTGGCCAATTGACCGGAAATGGCCAGTCCCAGCCCGGTGCCGCCAAAATTGCGCGTGGTGGACGTTTCGGCCTGGGTGAAAGCATTGAACAGTTTGGCGCGCGTGGTCTGCTCCATGCCGATGCCGTTGTCGGTCACGCGAAATGACAATAGGGTGTGCTGTGGCGTGCGCTCGGTTTGCAGGACACGTACCGACACCCGGCCAGGCTGGTCCTGGCCTGCTGAAAACTTGATGGCGTTGTTGATCAGGTTGATCAGAATCTGGCGCAGTCTTCCCGGGTCGCCCAGCACACTGGTGGCAATGGCGGGGTCCACAAACAAGGTCAGCCCAACCTGTTTGGCCAATGCCATTTGTGCCAGGTTGTCGCAAGCGCTCTCGACCACTGCGCTGATGGACATGGGGATCGTTTCCACATCGAGCTTGTTGGCTTCGATCTTGGAAAGCGTCATCAAGAATGTCGTTGATGACGGCCAGCAGCGCAAAGGCCGAGTCGTGAATGATGTTGGTCATGTCCATTTGCGCGCCGTTGAGGCTGCTTTGCTGCAGCACATCGATCATGCCGATCACCCCGTTCATGGGAGTTCTGATCTCGTGGCTCATGGTGGCCAGAAATTCGGACTTGGCGCGGTCGGCGTTTTCGGCGGCTCGTGTGGCAATGCTGAGCGCTGTGTTTTTTTCTTCCAGCGCCTGGTTCAATTGCTGCTGGATGTCGAGCAGGCGCGCAGTTTCTGCATAGACCAGCTTGGCCAGTTTTTGCTGGTTTTGCCGGTAAATCAGGCAGGCAAAGGCGCCTGCAGACAACAGGATGGCGAGGCTCGCCAGCACAATCAACGTGAACAAGTTGGCCATGCTGCCCAAATAGTTGGCATCATTTTGCCGGGTAAAGTTTTCCTGCAAGATAACAAATTGCTTCATTTCTGCGCGAATGGAGTCCATCGAGCGCCTGCCTTCACCATGTTTGATCAACGCAACGGCAGCCGCTGTGTCTTGTTGGCGTTGCAGGTCAATGGCGTGTGTCAGACTGGACAACTTGGCCGTCACCAGCGATTCCAGCGCCGCCAGGTGGGGCTGGGCGGCGACAATGGTGTTGATTTGGCGCAGTTCGGCAAGTTGTCTCGTGATGCTTTTTTGCGCGTTTTGGTAAGGCTCCAAAAAAGCCTCATCACCGGTGATCACATAACCACGCTGGCCCGTTTCTGCGTCCTTGATGGCGGACAGCAAGTCGTCTGCCTTGTTCAGGACAAGATGGGTTTGTTCGCGGATTTGCGCAGCCTTGACAGCCTGGTTGAAGGTCCAGAAAGCGGAGCCTACCAACAGGGCAACCAGCAGCATGGAGGCGACCAGCCACACGATCAGTTTTGAGGTGGTTTTCATTGCAGGCTTGTAAATGTGACATGCCAGCTTAGGTCGCCTGAAAAATGTCGTCGGTGCACTTGCGTACGGAGCCTGACTTCGGCGTTGATTATTCGCAATACAGGTCGCTTGCTAATGGCTATTCTGGTAACCGCCATATGTTTGATTCAACTTGTTACCAGGAGCCGCTATGAAGACCGATTCAGAGATAAAAAAGGACGTGTTGTCCGAGTTGCAGTGGGACCCGCTGATTTCCGAAACCAAGGTCGGTGTCACGGTGAATGAAGGGGTGGTGACGCTGACCGGTCACCTC
>JALNWC010000386.1 GCA_023231075.1 Rhodoferax sp. | reverse complement strand
GTGTTCTCCTTCAAGCTTCAGCCACGATTCGAACTGCGAGCGCAACTCGCGCACTTCAATCGGCTGGTTGATGAAGGCGGTGCGAATATCAAGTGCAGTCGCTTGCAGGGCGAAGCGCTCATAAGCACGCCCAAGTTCGACCCAAGCGGGTTTGTCGTCACGGCTTGATACGAAGACCGCGACACCGGCTGAACTTCTGATATTCGTCGCATCTGTCCTGGCTTGCCCTTTAGGCGTAAGCACCAGCCCGATCATCAATTTCGCCAGCCAAGTCGGCAATGCCGGTTGGCCACTGGTGCGTCCAGCCAAGCCGTCGCCCTTGCGCATTGCCTCAACAGGATTGAAACGAAGCCAGGCGACGAGCTCCTTCCGGAACGCCCGATCAGTCAACTGGGCGATATTTCCGCGCGTGACGTAATCAATCACCGCGTTCTTCTCTGCGTCCGACGACAACATGATGGTACGCACAGACGGCCCTTTGCCCGCCTGCTCCAATTGCGCAAGCTCCATCACCCCAATTGGGCTGCCGTCATAGGCTGCCTTTACACATTGCCGCTTGGGTATTGCCCGATAAAGGTCCGTCGCACGAGCCATGGCGTCACGGTTCAGAAGAACAGTAATGCCGTTTTCACCGGAATCGAATCGAACCTCAGCGGAAAAGCCCTGCGCTGCAGCAGCATGAACAAGATTCTCGGCGGCGCAGCCCAGGCTCTTGAAGAGATGACTGTCATCGGGGTCGACCACCGGACAGCGCCGCGAGAAGTCGGGCAGGATGGTGATCGCGTCTTTTCGTGTGCGGAACTTCCAGGGCTGTGTGTTGTGGCTGGAAGCCGCAAGCGTGGCGTGCCGAACCAACTCTCTGGCATCCAGGTTGCCGTCGGCCTGCTCAGTTCCCGGCCGGCGCATGTCGCTTGCCGCTTGGTCATACTCTTTGGTCGATGCCATCGTGCCTCCTTCTATGAGCCATCAAAATCCGCTGCCCGTGACGCCGAACGGCTCGGCTCAGCCGCCCGCAGAAGCGGCGCACCAAGCATAAAAAGCACACCAAAACCGCGCCGCTTCTGTGGGTCGGTCTGAAGCCGATGGTGGGGAGACGGCTTGGATCACCGGGACTGGCGAACGTGGGTTGACCCCATGCCCGCCGCGTCAGGAGAAGTTGGAGAAGCTATTTCCAGAGGAAAAACAGCGGCGTTTGTCGGGTCCGGGCTCGTCCAACAAACGGTTCAGATCGTGGCTTCGCGCGATCCAAGCTTACTCGTGAGCAACTTCAGTCGTTTTCCATCTCAAAGGCTCGATACTCCCCCTGACTCTTGGTCATAAACCTCAACTTCAACAGATGAGCCGCTATCTCGAATTGACTCAACGTCACAGTAGCGATACTCGCCTTTGTCGTAATCGACATACTCGATCTCGCGGCCCGGTCGGACAAGTTGGCCTTCTTCAATCTCGACGTAATTTCCGGATTCGTAATCGTATCCATCCCATGCAGCTGCGGGAGATGTGAGAGCCACCAGCGTTTCGTTTCTCATGCGCCCTGGCTCCCTTGGGCCAACCCCTGTGTTTCCACAAGAAGACCGTGTATAGCACGGCCAGAAGCACCACATCAGGAATAAAGATTGCCGGATCTGACCACGCCCGCCCATTAAATTGCACATTCACGACCGGCCAGAGAAAGGGTGTGGGAAAGAAGGCCGTGGTATGCGTAAAAATATCCACAACCACATGCAGGCCCCACGCGCCCATTTCCCACAAGGGCCTTCGCCGCGCGAGCCACACAACTCCGAAGGTGAAAGCGAACACCACCAGGCTATGAGTTACGTTGTAGAGAGGGTGGACGTATGCCGGAATTTGCGAGGCATCTGGCGGATGCCCTATCCGGTGAATGAATTCAAAACCGTGCGCGACGAAATTGCCAAGAAAAACGAACCCGAACGAGAACAGATCGGGGGCCATTCCAAACAGAAAAGCCAACCGGAAGCTTTTGCGGCTACTTCGCCCAAGAGCAATGCCACCCCAGAGCCCATGCGAAATGAAGTCCACGCGGCGTACCTCTGGCGGTTTAGTTCAACGTGATGTAGCTCGTCGGATATTCTGGAAACCCAGTTTATCCGACCAAATAATCTGGAGCGATGGGTTGCCATGGGCTTTGCAGGTGACTCCCAGAGCGCTTGACATCTTGCCTTTCGGCCCCGCCATTGTGTGTATGCACATGGTTTTGATTCTATGAACTCTGTTGCCCAACTTCCCCAGTCCAAGCGCCTGCGTGATGAAGTACGCGAGGTACTTCGTTACAAGCACTATAGCCTCGAAACCAAGGAGGCTTCAGTCTGTCAACCGCCCGCACCCCTGGTTGCCGGGCGGTGTCGCCGCTTTAATCCGCCTGCTTGCGCAAGAACGCCGGAATCTCGAAGTCGTCCATGCCGCCGCTGCTCAGCGCGTCGACCTTGGCCGCAGCCGAGGTGCGGTTGCGCCAGACGCTGGGGGTGGCCATGGAGCCGTAGTCGGTTTGCGGGCGCCCCGCGTTGCTGGTCGCCATGGAACTGGTCGCCTGGCCCACACCCACCGGGTTGTTGAGGGTCGGAATGTTGAACGGCACGTCGTGCGTGCCGGTGCGCAGGCCCATCTCGGGCTGGGTTTGCGTCACCACCAGTTTCGGGCGCTGCGCCTGACGGCTCAGGCCGGTGGCCACCACCGTGACGCGAATCTGGTCACCCAGCTGGTCGTCATAGGCGGTGCCGTAGATCACATGCGCGTCCTGCGAGGCGTAGTCGCGGATGGTGTTCATGGCCACTTTGGACTCGGACAGTTTCAGGCTGCCCTTGGCCGCCGAGATCAGCACCAGCACGCCCTTGGCGCCCGACAGGTCGATGCCTTCGAGCAGCGGGCAGGCCACGGCCTGCTCGGCGGCGATGCGGGCGCGGTCCGGCCCGGCGGCCACGGCGGTGCCCATCATGGCCTTGCCGGGCTCGCCCATGACGGTGCGCACGTCCTCGAAGTCGACGTTGACATGGCCCGGCACGTTGATGATTTCGGCAATGCCGCCGACGGCGTTTTTGAGCACGTCGTTGGCGTGGGCAAAGGCCTCGTCCTGGGTGGCGTCGTCGCCCAGCACGTCAAGCAGTTTTTCGTTCAGCACCACGATCAGCGAATCGACATTGGCTTCGAGTTCGGCCAGGCCGCTCTCGGCGTTGTCCATGCGGCGCTTGCCTTCAAACTCGAACGGCTTGGTCACCACGCCCACGGTCAAAATACCCATTTCACGCGCCACGCGCGCAATCACGGGCGCCGCGCCGGTGCCGGTGCCGCCGCCCATGCCGGCGGTGATGAACAGCATGTGGGCGCCGTCAATGGCTTCACGGATTTGCTCAATCGCCACCTCAGCCGCTTCACGCGCCTTGTCGGGCTTGCTGCCCGCGCCCAGGCCGGTGCTGCCGAGCTGGATGATCAGGTGGGCGTCGCTGGTGCTGAGCGCCTGCGAGTCGGTGTTGGCGCAGATGAATTCCACGCCCTGCACCGCGCTGGCAATCATGTG
>JALNWC010000385.1 GCA_023231075.1 Rhodoferax sp. | reverse complement strand
GCCGTCCACCTTCAGGCCCATCACCTTGATCGGGAAAAGTGACGGGTAGGTGATCAGCGACTCGGCTTGTGGCGCGACGGAAGAGGGGGGCAAGTGGCTCATGAAACAATTATCGGGCTGGCAGGCGCAATTTCGCTTGAATTTCTAAGTAAAATAGCGGACTTTGTAACCTCAGTTTGATCCCGGTGTAACCTGCTTGTAACTATTTGGGGAAACAATTCTTGTTTAAGTCTTGGGGGCCGATTGCAGATGATGCCGAAGAAGAAGACTTCAAGAGGCTGAGTGCAGAAGAGGTCAAGTCGTTGCAAAAAAACCTGTCCAGGGTGTCCCCCTGGCGCGTGCTCGCTGCGCAAGTCCTGGTGGGCGTGCTGGTGTCCTTGCTGGCCTGGTGGGTCACTGGTTTGAGGGTCGCGGCTTGGTCGGCGGCCTATGGCGCCCTGGCCGTGGTGGTTCCGGCAATAGTTTTCTTGCGTGGCCTGAGGCGCCAGCAAGGTGCGCAGCACGCGGGTGCGGCGCTGGGTGGGTTTTTTGTTTGGGAGATGGTCAAAGTGGTCTTGACGGTGGCAATGTTGTTTGCTGCGCCAGGGCTGATTCCGGATTTGAACTGGCTGGCCTTGTTGGCTGGCTTTGTGGTGACGATGAAGGTGTACTGGGTGGCCATGTGGCTGCACTCGGTGCGCAAGAAATCGGTTGCGAAGCTTTTAATGAATTGAACAATTGGTGACATATGGCTGCTGCTGAAAACACGGGAACACAGGGTCCGAATGCTGGCGAATACATCCAGCACCATTTGCAACATTTGCAAATGGATTTTTCATTTGAAGGCGTCAAGCAAACAGGCTTGGTTGATTTCAGTCTGTTCAATCTGGATTCCCTGTTTTACGCTGTCGTTTTGGGCGTGCTGGCATGTTTTGTTTTGTGGCGTGCGGCGGCGGCTGCCACCTCGGGTGTGCCGGGGCGCTTTCAGGCCGCGGTTGAAATCCTGGTTGAGCTGGTGGACAAGCAGGCCAAGGGCGTGATTCACAACGCCGCCAGCCGCAAGCTGGTGTCGCCCTTGGCTTTGACGGTGTTTGTCTGGATCTTCCTGATGAATGCCATGGACATGTTGCCGGTCGACGCCTTGCCGGCCATCTGGCACAGCGCGGGTCCGGCCATGGGCTACAAAAACTACATGCGTGTGGTGCCTACCGCCGATTTGTCGACCACCCTCGGCATGTCGTTCAGCGTGCTACTCATTTGCCTGTTTTACAACGTCAAGATCAAGGGCCTGGGGGGTTGGGCGCATGAGCTGGTGGCGGCGCCCTTTGGTGACAAGTTTTACCTTTATCCCGTCAACTTCCTGATGCAGTTGATTGAGTTTGCCGCCAAGACCGTGTCGCACGGCATGCGGTTGTTCGGCAACATGTTTGCCGGTGAATTGATTTTCATGTTGATCGCCTTGATGGGTGGCGCATGGGCCTGGCAATTCAATCCTGTTGAGGGAATGTTTTGGCTGGGTATTGGGCATGTGATTGCCGGGACTGCCTGGAGCATCTTCCACATTCTGGTGATCACGCTGCAAGCCTTCATCTTCATGATGTTGACGCTGATTTACGTGGGGCAGGCCCACGATTCACACTGATCGGTTTTTCTTTTCTTTATCTTTTTTCTTTTCTGTACTTTTTAGGAGCAATCATGGAAAACATTCTCGGCCTGGTGGCATTGGCTTGCGGCATCATCGTTGGTTTGGGCGCATTGGGCGCATCGATCGGCATCGCGCTGATGGGTGGCAAGTTTCTCGAGGCTTCTGCACGTCAGCCCGAACTCATGAATGAACTGCAAACCAAGATGTTCATCTTGGCCGGTCTGATTGATGCCGCCTTCCTGATCGGTGTGGCCATTGCCCTGCTGTTTGCCTTTGCCAAACCTTTCGCAATCTGATTTTGGCTAATCTTTCACGCTTGAAAGGGAGTATGTTGTGAATATCAACGCATCCCTGTTCCTGCAGGCGGTGGTTTTTGCGATTCTGGTCTGGTTCACCATGAAATATGTGTGGCCACCGATCGCCAAGGCGCTGGACGAGCGGGCACAGAAAATAGCCGATGGTCTGGCTGCAGCCGACAAAGCCAAGTCCGAGCTTTCTTCCGCGAATCAGCGTGTCGAAGCCGAACTGGCCGCCTCGCGCAACGAGACCGCAGCGCGCCTGGCCGACGCCGAGCGCCGCGCCACACTCATCATCGAAGAGGCAAAAGCCAAAGCTGCAGACGAAGGCAACAAAATTGTCGCCAACGCCAAGGCCGAAGCCGAACAGCAGGCCGTCAGGGCGCGCGAGTCCTTGCGTGAGCAGGTCGCGGCCCTGGCCGTCAAGGGCGCCGAGCAGATTCTCCGCAAGGAAGTCAATGCCGGCGTGCACGCTGATTTGTTGTCTCGTCTGAAGACCGAGCTTTAAGAGAACGCCATGGCTGAACTCGCCACTATTGCCCGCCCCTACGCTGAAGCCTTGTTCAAGGCCAGTGCGGCCGACGCCAAATCCGTGTTGACATGGCTTGACGAGCTGGCCTGCGTGGCACAGCAAACCCGGTTGCAGCAGTTTGCCGACAGCCCCAAGACCACCCATGCCCAGGTGTATGAGGTCATTGCGGGTGTCATGAAGTCGGCGCTGGACAGCCGTGCGCAAAACTTCATCCGCACCGTGATTGCCAACGACCGCCTGGCCTTTGTGCCCGAAGTCGCCGCGCAATTCCGGGCGCTGGTGAACGCGCAGGGCGGCTCCCGCGACGCCGTCATCTACAGCGCCTTCCCGATCGAGGGTGCGGCGCTGGCCGAGGTGTCGCAAATGCTTGAAAAACGTTTTGCGCGTCAGCTCAATGTGTCAGTTGAGTTGCAGCCTGAGCTCATTGGTGGCATCAGGGTGGTCGTGGGTGACGAAGTTCTTGACACCTCAGTCAAGGCCCGTCTGGAACAAATGAAAATGGCTTTGACGGCTTGAGGCTTTGCCTTGAACCGCTGGCCTCACTAATGAAAGAAGGAAAGAGTCATGCAACTCAATCCCGCAGAAATTTCCGAACTGATCAAGAGCCGTATTGAAGGCTTGTCTGCCACGGCAGACATCCGCAACCAGGGCACCGTTGTTTCCGTCACCGACGGTATTTGCCGCATCCACGGTCTGTCCGACGTGATGCAGGGCGAAATGCTTGAATTCCCGGCCGACGCCGAGGGCCAGCCCAGCTACGGCCTGGCGCTGAACCTCGAGCGCGACTCGGTGGGTTCCGTGATTCTGGGCTCCTACGAGCACATCTCCGAAGGCGACACGGTCAAGTGCACCGGCCGTATTCTCGAAGTGCCGGTGGGCCCCGAGCTCAAGGGCCGCGTGGTCAATGCGCTGGGTCAGCCCATCGACGGCAAAGGCCCGGTCAACGCCAAAATGACCGACGTGATCGAAAAAGTCGCCCCCGGCGTGATCGCCCGCGAATCGGTCAGCCAGCCCATGCAAACCGGTCTCAAGTCGATCGACTCGATGGTGCCCGTGGGCCGGGGTCAGCGCGAATTGATCAT
>JALNWC010000384.1 GCA_023231075.1 Rhodoferax sp. | reverse complement strand
TGTCCCACTCGGCTGCGTCAAGACCATTGTTCTGCATTTCAGGAGATTTCATTAAAGTTGCACCGTTGCGGCTCACTTGATGACAGGAGGCGTCTCAAAGGTATGGTAGGGCGCCGGTGACGGCACGGTCCACTCCAGGCCTACAGCACCTTCCCACGCCTTGTCGCCCGCTTTTTCGCCACCCTTGATGGTCTTGATGACGTTGTAGACAAAGATCAGATGCGACGCGCCCAGAATGAAGGCGCCAATGCTGGACAGCATGTTCCACTCGGCAAACATCACCGGGTAGTCTGGAACGCGGCGCGGCATGCCGGCCAGACCAACAAAAAACTGCGGGATAAAGGTCAGGTTGAAACCCACCACCGCCACCCAGAAGTGCCATTTGCCCATGGTTTCATCGAGCATGTGACCGGTCCACTTGGGTAGCCAGTAATACACGGCCGCCATGGCGCCCATCACCGCCGACGGATAAAACGCGTAATGGAAGTGCGCCACCAGAAAGTAGGCATTGTGGTACTGCGGGTCGGCGGCCGCGTCGGACAAGGCCAGACCGGTCAGACCGCCCCAGCCAAACAGCACCAGGAAACCCAGGGCAAACAGCATCGGCGTCTCAAACGAGATCGAGCCCTGCCACACCGTGGCAATCCAGCAGAAAAACAGCACCGCCAGCGGGAAGGAGATCGCCATGGTGATGTACATGAAGTAGATCTGGCTACCCACCGACATGCCGCTGGTGAACATGTGGTGCCCCCACACAATCAGGCCCAGACCGGCAATCGCCCAGAAGGAATACACCTGCGCCTTGTAGCCATAGATCGGCTTGCGGGCAAAGGTCGAGAACACGTGGGGCAGCGCGCCGGCAATCGGCAGCAGCAGCACATAGACCTCGGGATGGCCCATGAACCAGAAAATGTGTTGCCACAGCACCGGGTCGCCGCCGCCAGCGGCGTTGAAGAAATGGGTGTCAAAGTGACGGTCCATCAGCACCATGGTCACGCCACCGGCAAACACCGGCATGATGGTGATGAGCAGCACGGCCGTCATCAGGAAACCATGGGCGAACAGCGGCATTTTCATGATCGTCATGCCCGGGGCGCGCATGTTCAAGATGGTCACGATCACGTTGATCGAGCCCAGAATGGAGGACACACCGAACATGTGAATGGCAAAAATGGCGAAGTCCATACCCCAGCCACTTTGAATCGACAAGGGTGCGTAGAGCGTCCAGCCGGTATCAACCGCGCCGGAGCCAACCCCCATCAAACCCAGAAAAAACGGCAGCGTGAGCATGATGGCCGCTGGCGGCAAAATCCAGAAACCCCAGTTGTTCAAGCGCGGCAAGGCCATGTCGGGTGCGCCAATCATCATGGGCAGCATGTAATTGGCCAGGCCGGTGGCCGCCGGCATGGCAAAGCCAAACACCATGACCAGGCCGTGCAGGGTGATCAACTGGTTGAACAATTCAGGCTGCACGAATTGCAGGCCGGGCTGGAACAACTCGGCTCGCACCACCAAAATCATGGCGCCACCCACAAAGAGCATGGCAAAACCAAAAATCAGGTACATGATGCCGATGTCTTTGTGGTTGGTGGTTTCCAACCAGCGTAGCCACCCCCCCTTGTAGTGCCCCGCATGGGAATCCCCCACCGGCAGACCATGTGCCATATCGTGTGCCATTGCCAACTCCTTCTGCTGAATTTCTGAAAACTGATACCGGATTACCGGGCTTTTGCAAGCACTGCCGGGGCGGCGGGCGCAAGGGCAGCCGTGGGCGCCGCTGCGGGTGCAGCCGGGGCTTTTTTGCTGGCCAGCCACTGGGCAAACTCTTCCTGGCTCACCACATTGACCACGACCGGCATGAAGCCATGCTCTTTGCCACAGAGCTCGGAGCACTGGCCGCGGTAGGTGCCGGTTTTTTCAACGGTAGCCCAGAACTCACGCAAAAAACCCGGCACGGCGTCACGCTTGACGCCAAAAGCCGGCACCCACCAACTGTGGATCACGTCGTTGGAGGTGGTGATAAAGCGCACTTTTTTACCCACGGGCAGCACCAGCGGGTTGTCCACCTCCAGCAGGTAGTGCTCACCTTTGGCGGCACCGCTGTCAATCTGGTCGCGCGGCGTGATCATGCGACTGGTGAAACTCACGCCTTCTGCCGGAAACTCGTATTGCCACAACCACTGGCTGCCGGTTACCTTGACCACCAGTTCGGCGTCGGTCTTGGTGTCTTCGTACATCACCACCGCGTGCAATGCCGGAATGCCAAACACCACGTAATCAATAAAAAACAGCAAGGCAAAAGGTGACAGCACCCACAACCATTGCTTGCGATTCTTCGGGCCCGTGTAACTGGCGGCCTTGTAGCCGGCAGCCTTGCGGTGCACGCGAAAAGAATAGATCAGCAAGCCAAAGACCAAAAAAAACAGGATCAGAATCACCACCATGACGAGGTTGTGCATGTGCAACGTTTCGCGCGCAATCGGCGTCACGGGTTCCTGAAAATTAAACGCGTAACCAGCCCAGGCGGCCACCGAGCCCAAAGCCAGCAAAACGCTCAAGCCAAACTTGTACATGCTACGCATAAATTGCGGTCCTTCGTGTGGGGGATTGATGACCGAACCCGGGCATCAATTTGATATTTGTCAATTGATTCTAATGGACGGTCACACAAGAATCGCTCGTTTCATACAGGGAAAACCCCCATACCGACGTGGCCAACGGGTACGGTCTGACGCCGTCAAGGCACCCAAAAAATCCGGACAATTGGCCACACCAGCAACAAAACCATGATGCAGGGAGCAATGGTCCAGGCCATCTCGATGACCAGTGAACTGTGGAAATTGCCCTGCGCCACTTGACCGCGCCGATGGTGCCGCCAGGAAACCCACAACAGCGCGGCAAACGAGAGTCCAAGAACAAGCAGGCAAAGCACCATCAGCGCCCAGCGAAAGTCGAGTTCATTCATGTTGGTTCAGACTGTCTCGCAGATCAGACCGGCCACCACCTGCGGCTTTGCCGCGTGTCAAGGCGGCCCGCATCTGGTCCAGCGTGATTTCACTTTGCGCCTGCACCGCGAGCTTGGGCGCCGGCTTGAAGGCGTGACCATACACCACTTCAAAAGTCAGTTGCATGGCATTTTTTTCGATGGCATCGAGCAGCTTGGCATGCCATGTGCGTCCTCGCAAGGCCTGAAAGCGTCCCACATGAAGATTGCGACCCAGGTCCCGCAGCTCCTGGAGCACGCGCTGCGGCGACTCAAAAGTAAGCGTGATGCGCTCCATGTCCATCACCGGTTCGGCAAAGCCGACGCCGATCAACATGTCACCCCAATCGTGCATATCGGTGAATTCGTGACTCGGCGCCGGCCAGTCGAGGGATTGGTAGAGCACCCGCAGCTCTTTAAGGGTATCCGGACCCAGACACGAAAACATCAAAAAACCATCGACGGCCAGGGCCTGATGCCACTGCTGCAGCAAGGCCTGTGGCTGCTCGCTCATATGCAGGTTCATGTTGGCCCACAGCATCTGTGCCGGC
>JALNWC010000383.1 GCA_023231075.1 Rhodoferax sp. | reverse complement strand
GGTTCCGAAAAAAGAAACCTTGACGTGTTCGCGCTCAGAGTCGCCGTAGGGAACATTGACGGTCAGGGTGTTTTGCCGATCCTGCAATACCGTGGACAGGGCCATGAATGGAAAAGCGGCCTGAATGGCATCACGGTCAAGTGGCTGTTCTGAAAAAAAATCGAAATCAACAGAAGTCCGATGTCCAAGACGCAAAGCAATGGCTGTGCCACCGTAAAGCGCAAAGCCCAATTGGGCGGCGGCTTGCAGCGCGGGCCAAAGCCGTTGTTGCGCGGGTGGCAGTAGGTCCATGCGCGGCTTGAAAAAAGCGGTCATGCAAATCTCCGCTCAGGCATGGGCGGCACGTGGTCAACACGGGCGAGCCCAAGCCGGTAGTGCCAATACGCCCATGAGCGCGGGTCGAACTGCCCGGCTTGCGCGTGCGCAATCACCTCACGCAGCACGTCATCACCTGCCTGGTGGACAAGTTGCTGAACGTCCGCGTAGTCGCCGATGTTCATGACCTGTGCGATCACGCGTTCTGGCATGTCAACCGCCTCATCGGGGGTTTTCCACCAAATGTATTTGCCGGCAAGGCGTTTCAAAGTATCACGATCGATTGGGCTCATGCGTAAAAAAGTTTTGTGAGAAGGCTGAATCTAACGCAAAAACCCGAGCGAGAACACTTGCGGGCGCAGCTTGTCGCTCAGGCTTTGGTAGGCTGCCTCGAAGCCGCTGAAGTCAACCGGCAGGCTGTCGCCGCTGGCGTTGCGGGCTTTCAAGGCATTGCGGATCTGGTACCAGCCGACATCCGGGCGGTTGAGTTTGTACGCGTCGCGCACGGTGCGCACGTCGGTTTGTGAAAAGTAGGCACGCCACAGAACACGCCCGGCGTCCAGCACGGCCATGGCTTCGGGTGAAAAGCCGCTACCCCGTTCGCCCCGAGCTTGTCGAAGGGTGTCCAGGTATTGCACCATGAAGTCGGACTCGAAGCGGTCGGGGGCATCAACCTCGGCTTCGGTGAACGGGATGAAGTGGTTGACCAGCGACCACTTTTTGCCGTTCCATTCGAGCTCGTTGGCGCCGGCGGTGAGGTTGCTGCCATTGAACAGCATCCAGATCAGGCAGTCAGTCTTGAATTCGTCAGTAAGTGGCTCGGTGGGTTTTAAGAATTGGTCACGGTCATTGAGCCAGGTTTGCTTGATTAAGCGTCGCACTGAAAAAACGATTGCCGCCTGCCAAAGATTTTTGTCAGTGACAAAAAAACCGCCTGCGCTGCAATAGCCAGACGATAGCAACGCGGTTAGTCCGGCATGCTGTACATCTCCACCAGGCGCGATCATTCCCCCGATGGCCCCATCCGCCCACTTTGTGCCTCTGACGTCCTTGGTACTGGTGGTGGGGGCAATCGCATTCTTGAGCGGTAGTGCATCCACATCATTCGATCTGGCTCGGACTATCCAACTGCTTAGAAGTTGCTCGTTTGGCAGGTTGTAAAAGCACTTTTCACCAATTGCCTGCGCATTCTTATCCAAGACCTCCGCGGTGATTGCGACGATGGGTTGTTTGCTAGCAGCCCGCTGGTCTGTTGCCCAAATCAGAAAGCCAATCGGAAAATTACCTTTCAATCCGTCAAAGGCTTGGCTATGAACAACGAATCCCGACAAAAACCGTGCATTCCAATCGTCCCGAAATTTATCAAAATTGGGCGCGTTCACGTATTTCAGTTTGCTGAAAATCGCAACTGTTGCCGTTGGCAATTCCTTTGCAATACGAACCAAAAACTGAACAAATAACTCACGTGCTGCATAACCTTGCTTGTCCATGCTCGCAGCGACGCGGGTTTTAGAAACACTCAATTTGCTTTCAGCGTTTTTCCCACCTGCAATTTTCAAGTTGTCAGCGTTTGCCGCCTCCGCATACGGCGGATTGATCAGCACCAATATCTTTTTGCCCTGGGCAATCGCCTGCCGCAATCCCGCCGGCACCTTGTTGCTCAAACTGTAGTCAATCCGACCCTCATCGGTGATGTCGTCGTTCAAATAGTCGTACTGAAAGCGCTGCGCGGCCACGCAGGTTTTGGTGGCCTTCATCACGTCCACATCGGCCTGGTCGAGCGTGGACATGTAGATGTTGCGCGGGTTGCTGTGCTTGACCTCCAGGTTGCCCACGCCACAGCACATGTCCCACACGATGTACTCGCGTTGCCAGTCTTTGCCCAATGTTTCGGTCAGCTTGTCATAGGCCTTGTCAACCACATGCAGCGGCGTGTAAAACGCGCCCTTGAAGCTGCGCTCGTCGAGCGGAATCAGGCTGTCGCGGCGCTCCAGCAGGTAGTCGCGGTATTCGGATTTGGGCGGGCGGTGGTAAATGGCCCAGAACTGCCGGTAGCCCTCCTTGTTGCCCAGCTCGAAGTTCTTGCCGCCCAGGCTGAACACCGGCGCGCCGTTTTTGTGCAGCAACTCGGCGGGCAGGTTGGCATGGGTGGACAGCGTGCCGTCGTGCATGATGTCGGCGAAGAACAACAGGGCGTAGTCGTCTTCCGGCACGCCCACAATCTCGCGCCCGACCATGGCCACCCACTTGTCGAACACCTGTTTCAGGTTGTCCGGGGTGATTTGCGTGCGGATGATGTCGCCGGTCTGGATGGCGGTTTTGACCGTGCCGAGAAATTCGTCCTCGTGCGTTGAAATCTTGAACGAGACAAAGTGGGTGCCGATGTGGGTCGATATTTCGTCCAGTGCCTCTTGGGTGTACTGGCTGGCGGACTTGCCCCATTTGACGGTTTTCTTGCCCAGGAACGGCAGCACGTCGGCGCTTTTCATTAAAGCGGCTTTTTCGGTGTCGATCACGGCCAGAAACGGCGGCACCGTTTCGCCCCGGTCGAGCGCCACCTGCACGTAATGCAGCAGCTGCGTGAACATGGCGTAGCTGGAGCATTTGCCGGTGTCCTTGGCCTCGAACCAGATCTCTTTGGTCTGGATGTCGATCAAGCCCTTGGTGTAGCCCTTGAGACCGAGCGCCTTGATGTACGCGTCTTTGACATCTTCTTCGCTTTTGGCTTGTTGTAGTTGGGTGTATAGGCTCATCGCTATCCGATTGAAATAATGCCATTGAGCGACTCACAGGCGGATTCGAACAGCGACGCGCTGACTTGCTTGAATGGGTGTGGGCGGGCACCGCGCTTGCGCCAATCAAAGGACTTGGGCTGGTGCGTCAGGACATAGCCGACTTCGCTCTTGGCGTTGATAAATTTGACGGCGAAGGGGTTGGTTTCGTTGAACGGCGCGTGAGTCATGGGCAAGCCGATGACAATGCCGGTGCGCTCGTTGAAGGCCTTGGGGGAGAGCACCAACATCGGGTGTTCGTCCTTCATCTCGGCGCCGATCTGCGGGTTGAAGTCGATCCAGATCATGTCACGCCGGTCGGGCACCCAAAGTTTGGTGCCAGGCATCAGAACACCTCGGCGCCGACACGGCCGCTGGCCATGGCTTCGCCACCGTGAACTGCAGGGTCGAAGGCCTTGAGTTTCTGCGCCAAGGTGAGTTTGGGTTCACCTACCG
>JALNWC010000382.1 GCA_023231075.1 Rhodoferax sp. | reverse complement strand
GATTTTTTCGCCAGGCTAGGCGAGAGGAGGCGCCATAGCCGTAGCTATGGCAACGACGAGCAACGACGCATGGCGGAAAAAGACGAGATTTCATGTATCGGTTTTGGTGAAACGGGCCACTAGTGCCGACCCGGTCAAACCAGCCCGGCCACCGCCACCAGCTCGCGCCAGGCCGCCAGCTTGCGCTCGAAAGACCAACTGGCGTTGGCCGGGCTGGTCGAGGGCAGGCGGTAGACCGGCAGGCCCAGCGCCCGCGTCACGCGCGCGTGGCGAAAGCTTTCGCCACCGTTGTGCGCAATCAGCCGCAGTTCGGGGCAAGACCGCAGCAGACCGGCCAGCTCATTGACCAGCGGCTGGCGGATGGCGGTGTCCAGACTGCCCTCGCGCTCGCAGGACGCGTAAACATCCCACAGGCCCAGACCCTTGTCCAGCAGCCAGGCAACGCGTTGTTGATACTGATCGGCGCCGGGCATCGGGCTGGTCGGCCAGAGGGCTTGCAGCAGCCGCCAGAAGGCATTGTGCGGATGCGCGTAATACTGCTGGCGCGCCAGCGACGTGACACCGGGAAAGCTGCCCAGCACCAGCATCCGGGTGTGGCCCGTCACCAGCGGCGGCAGGCCAGAAAGGCGTGGGGACTCATTCACTGCTGGAATTTCCCCTGAACCGCCCCGCCCCCCAACACCCTATCCGGCTAGCAATCGCGGTAGAGACACCCATTACTGAGCGCCCCCCGCACAGATCCCAGCGTGCGCAATTCACGCACTGGGCTCCTACCTTGGGTATTTGACGGCAAAGCGCTGTTGTGGCCATGGATGAAGGATTCTTGGGGTGGGGAGCCAGATGGCAGCCAGTTTGGTCATGCGATCCCACGTCAGATTGGACTTCTGGCTGCGCCGTCGTAACGACTTCCACCAAATCTCCACCACGTGGTAGCGCAATGCCCCAATTGAGCGGGAGTTGGTCGGTACCGCATGGTACGCATTGAACCCGCGCACAACCGATCCAAGCCACGCACCTTGTTCAGGTAGGGTGTGATGCATTCGTTTTCGCATTTGCTCTCTGATTTCCACTAATTTGGCCCTCATCCTGTCTGCTCTCGTCTTGCGCCAGAGCAAAAACTTACCCTGTCGTGACTTTGCGCAGATAAATGTGAAACCCAAAAACGTGAAGGTTTCCGGTTTACCCAGTCCACGCCGTTTGCGTCTGTACGCCGCAAAGCGTCCAAACTCGATCAGGCGCGTCTTTTCCCCATGCAGTTCAAGCCCAAATTGGGCGAACCGCTCTCGCATCACGTCCAGGAAGCGTCTTGCATCTGTCCCTAGCTCAAAGCCCATGACAATGTCGTCGGCATATCTCACCACGATCACTTTGCCTTTGGCTTCTCGCTTTCGCCATTGCTTGGCCCACAGGTCAAAGACGTAGTGCAGGTAGATGTTGGCCAGCAGGGGCGATATAACCGCACCCTGCGGGGTTCCCATGTCACTGCTTTGCCATTGCCCTTCTTCCAAAACGCCCGCCTTGAGCCATTTTTGCACCAGGCGGATGATGCGCTCGTCACCGATTCTGTGCCTCAGAAAGCGTATCAACCAGTCTTGGTTGACCGCGTCAAAGAAGCCTTTGATGTCGGCATCGAGTATCCAGTTCACTGGGGTGCTGCTGATCGCAACCGACAACGCATCCAGCGCATCATGCTGCCCCCTTTTGGGCCGAAACCCGTACGAGAAGCCGAGGAAGTCTTCCTCGTAGATGGCGTTGAGCACCGCAACGGTGGCGCGCTGGACGATTTTGTCCTCCAGTGCAGCTATTCCCAGCGGGCGTTGTCTGCCGTCCGCTTTGGGGATGAAGACCCTTGTGACGGGCAGCGCCCGGTATGCGCCGCTATGGATACGTTTATGCAAGTCTTGAAGGTTTCCCTCCAGTTGTGCCTCGTAGTCCTCCCACGTGACTTTGTCTACCCCGGCCGCGGCCCCGCGCTTGAGCGCCAGAAACGATTCCAGTAGCAAATCAAAGTCCATATGGTGCAGTAGCGCTGTGAACTTTTCACATCGACGCTGCCTTGCAGCGTTGCGTACACGGTTCAGTCTCTGTGACACGCTACTGCGGCACTGTGTCCGTCGCGTGTGTGACTGTTGCGTGTTCCCCTTGGTCCCAGCCCTTGGCTCCACCGGCTCCGCTACCGCTTTTGATACTGCAGCTTTGTTCGCCAGCTTCACAGCTACTATGGCCGAGTCTGACTTCTCGGGCTCGTACATCATCGGCTACGGCTCCTCGCCTTCCCGATGCGGGCCAGCCAGTATTGGCTGGTCAAACCCGAGATCTCCCGGTTCCCATGCAAGGAGCGTGCACACATGCCAGGTTCTCTGACCACGCCGGGTCGGCTGCGCACTCGCGTTTATCGCGCACAGTCGTGTTGCCTTGCGCCACAGACACGGCGTCGGCACTCGGGGTATGTCCATTTCGCGGCTCAATGGCTGGCCTATGTGTACCCCTGTCAACGCTTCACGCCGCACCTCACGGTACGCCGCGCATGACTCGGGGACAATGTGATTCGCTAGTTCTTCATCGTTTGGGACTTTCACCCTTTACTCCTTGCCGGTCTCCCGGCGCACGCCCGACAGGACACGCCAGCGGTCAACTTTGGGCAACTGCTCCGCAGCTCGTTTTACGCCTGCAGCGGCCAGCGCAAGAACGCCCGGATTCAGCTCACGGTGCGCCAACTGCCGTCGGCCTGGCGGCAGGCCGTGCCCACCACCTTTTCACGTTTGCCGCCAATCACCGCGTCCACGGTGTATTCGCGGCAGGGGCCGCCGCTGGCGGCGTCATAGGTGCGCGTGGGCACCACCGTGTACTGGTTGCGGGTGTCGGGGTTGACCCAGCGAGACGGAACGCCGGTGCGCACGGTCTCGAGCGCGTGGGCGGTCTTGAGGCGGTCGGTCTCGTCCATCGAGCGGCCCACGTTGCCGCCGATGTTGGAGCCGACCACGGTGCCCAGAATGATGGCGGCGGTGCGACCGTCGCCCTGGCCCGCCTGTGAGCCCAGCAAGCCGCCCAACAGGCCGCCAATGACCATGCCGCTTTGCTCCTGCGTGGCAGGGGCGGTGCAGCCCAGCATGGCAAGGCTCAGGACTGAACCGAGGAAAAGCCGAGTAGGTAAATACATAATGAAGTCCTCATGAAAGCAAGTTCAGTCTAGGAATTTGACGCCCCGGCGAATTGATAACTCTCAATTCTGCGGACGGTTTGGGCACCCGCTTCTGGTCAGGCTTGTAAGAAAACTTTGATGTGAACGACTATGCTGGCGTCTGTGGGGGCGGTGTCACCCCTCTGCAGTTCTGTGTACGCTGGCGCGTTTTCCTTTGCCTATGCGAATTTGTCCACCGGCACCGGTGCCCTGCTGCTGTTTGGCGCCGTGCAAGCCACCATGATCCTGACCGGGCTGGTGTCCGGGGAATGCCTCAGTGAAAACGCGCTACGCCGCCCCATCGCTGATCTCGATGACGCGCCCGGCAGGCGGCACGTCGGCCGGGTCGTGAGTGACCAGCAGCG
>JALNWC010000381.1 GCA_023231075.1 Rhodoferax sp. | reverse complement strand
GGACAAGGTCGATGTGATCTTTGGCTGCTGGACCAGCGTGTCGCGCAAATCGGTGTTGCCGGTGGTCGAGGAGATGAACGGCCTGCTGTTCTACCCGGTGCAGTACGAGGGCGAGGAGCTGTCCAAAAACGTGTTTTACACCGGCGCCGCCCCCAATCAGCAAGCCATTCCCGCGGTGGATTATTTGATGAGCAAGGACGGCGGTGCGGCCAAGCGCTGGGTGCTGCTGGGTACCGACTACGTCTACCCGCGCACCACCAACAAGATTTTGCGCGCCTACCTGAAATCCAAGGGCGTGAAAGACACCGACATCGACGAAAAATACACGCCGTTTGGCCACTCCGATTACCAGACCATCGTGGCTGACATCAAGAAGTTCGCCGCCGGTGGCAAGACCGCCGTGGTGTCGACCATCAATGGCGACTCCAATGTGCCGTTCTACAAGGAACTCGGCAACGCCGGCCTGAAGGCCAGGGACGTGCCGGTGGTGGCGTTCAGCGTGGGCGAGGAAGAGCTGCGCGGTGTCGACACCAAGCCGCTGGTGGGGCACCTGGCGGCCTGGAACTACTTCCAGTCGATCAAGAACCCGACCAACACCGAGTTCATCAGGAAGTGGAGCGACTATGCCAAGGCCAAGGGCATTGCCGGTCACAAGGACAAGCCCTTGACCAACGACCCGATGGAAGCCACCTACATCGGCATCAACATGTGGAAGCAGGCGGTTGAAAAAGCCAAGTCCACCGAGGTCGACAAGGTGATTGCCGCCATGGCCGGCCAGACCTTCAAGGCGCCGAGCGGCATCGTGAGCAAGATGGATGAAAAGAACCACCACCTGCACAAGTCGGTGTTCATTGGCGAGATCAAGGCCGACGGCCAGTTCAACGTGGTCTGGAAAACGCCCGGCCCGGTGAAAGCCAAGCCATGGTCTCCGTACATCGAAGGCAATGCCTCCAAGCCGGATGAGCCGGCGAAGAAGTAAATCGCTTGCTTGAAGCTGCGCTGATGTCCCTGTAGGAGCGGCGTCATGTGGGAGCGGCGTCATGTGGGAGCGGCGTCATGTGGGAGCGGCGCCCTCGCCGCGATTGAACCCTAACAGCCATCGGCCCGAGGGCGGGCCTCCCACAAGACAGGCAGCCAATCGCCGCGATGGCGCAGCTCCTGCAAAAGGCAAGGAAAGCCATGGAATTTGCAGTGTGGGCGCTGTCAACGTGCCCACCCTACAGGCTCTTATATGTTGATACGAAAACTACTTTTACTCACCTCGCTTTGTCTGGCTTGCAACGCCCATGCGATCAGCGTGGACGAGGCCAATGCCATCAGCATGGGCGACACCGATGCCCGCATTGAGGCCCTGAACCAGGCCGTGGCGCATGCCGATGCCGACACGGTGGTGTTCTTGCAGGCGCTGGCCGATGACGCGGTCAAGCGGGTGCGCGGCAGGGCCGTCATGGTGCGCGGCGACAAGGGTATCGACCCCGCCTCGGGTGCTGAATTCGACTTGCCCGACGATGCCGAGGACGTGATCAACAACAACCGCATGCGCGGCGAGATCGACTCGGCCCTGGCCGCGCTCAAGCTGTTTTCCAAAGACGATAGCGTGCGCATGGCGGCCGTGCAGCAGATGCAAAGCGATGCCGACCCGAGCAAGTTGGCGCTGATCGAGCAAGCCTTGAAAGCCGAGCAAAACCCCAAAATCAGGGACCAACTGGCGTTGGTGCGCGCCGCGGCGCTGCTGGGCAGCACCGACAAGGCCCAACGCCTGGGAGCGGCCGCCTTGTTGGGTTCCAGCAACCGGTCCGGAACCAAAACCATCCTGCTGGCGCACCTGCAGACGGAATCTGATGGTGCGGTGAAGGCCGCTTTGGGCAAGGCGCTGCGCGAGGTGGAAGCCAGGCTGGCCTGGGGCGACAAGCTGGGCGCCATCTTCAGCGGCATCAGCCTCGGCAGCATCCTGTTGCTGGTCGCCCTGGGCCTGGCCATCACCTACGGTCTCATGGGCGTCATCAACATGGCGCACGGCGAGCTGATGATGATTGGCGCCTACGCCACCTACATGGTGCAGGGCCTGTTTCAGCGCTACCTGCCCGGCGCCTTTGACTGGTACCTGCTGGCGGCGCTGCCGGTGGCCTTCATGGCCTCTGCCTTGATGGGCGCGGCGCTGGAGCGCAGCGTGATCCGCTTTTTGTACGGCCGCCCGCTGGAAACCCTGCTCGCCACCTGGGGCATCAGCCTGATGCTGATGCAGCTGGTCCGCACGATTTTTGGCGCGCAAAACGTGGGTGTGGAAAACCCCGCGTGGATGAGCGGCGGGGTGCAGGTGCTGGGCAATTTGTCGCTGCCGTTCAACCGCCTGGTGATCATCGGTTTTGCCCTCTTCGTGCTGGGCTCGGTGGCCTGGCTGATCAGCAGGACCCGGCTCGGCCTGTTTGTGCGCGGCGTCACACAGAACCGGCCGATTGCGTCGTGCATGGGGGTCAATACCGCACGCATCGACACCTACGCCTTTGCGCTGGGCTCGGGCATTGCGGGATTAGCGGGCTGCGCGCTGAGCCAGATCGGCAACGTCGGGCCGGACCTGGGCCAGGGCTACATCGTCGATGCCTTCATGGTGGTGGTGCTGGGCGGTGTCGGCCAACTGGCGGGCACCGTGTATGCCGCCCTGGGCCTGGGTGTGTTGAACAAATTCCTGGAAGGCTGGGTGGGCGCGGTGCTGGCCAAGATTGCCGTGCTGGTGTTCATCATCATCTTCATCCAGAAACGTCCGCAAGGCATCTTTGCCATGAAGGGCCGCAGTGCGGAGGCGTGAAGAACATGATCAAGAATGACATCAACAATACCGTTCGCATTGAGCCTGTCGAAATGCACACCATGGCTTCGCCACTTCGGCAAGCTCAGGACAGGCCGGGCTCAGCCCGAACGGGTGTGGTCGCACTTCCGTCCAAAGGCCCCCTGCTGACCCGCACCGGCTGGAGCGCCTTCATCATCGCGCTGATCGTGGTCTGCGCCGTGGCCCCGGTGCTCAATCTGCGGGTGCCCGCCGACAGCGTTTTTCACCTGAGCGATTACGCCGTGGGCCTTATCGCGAAGATCATGTGTTACGCGATTTGTGCCTTGGCGATGGACCTGATCTGGGGCTTCAGCGGCATCCTGAGCCTGGGTCATGGCCTGTTTTTTGCGCTCGGCGGCTACGTCATGGGCATGTACCTGATGCGCCAGATTGGCACGGACGGCAATTACAAAAGCAACTTGCCCGACTTCATGGTGTTCCTCGACTGGAAAGAACTGCCCTGGCACTGGAGCTTGTCCGACAGCTTCGTCGCCACGCTGATCCTGATCGTGGCGGTGCCAGGGCTGGTGGCCTTTGTCTTTGGCTACTTTGCTTTCCGCTCGCGCATCAAGGGTGTGTACTTTTCCATCATCACCCAGGCCCTGACCTTTGCCGCCATGCTGTTGTTCTTTCGTAACGAGACCGGTTTTGGCGGCAACAACGGCTTCACCGACTTCAAGCGGATTCTGGGCATCCCGGTGGCGACACAGGAGATGCGCATG
>JALNWC010000380.1 GCA_023231075.1 Rhodoferax sp. | reverse complement strand
GTCAGTGTTCGCACGCTACGGCAAAGTTACATAACGCCGCACTGCATAAAGTGCATGGCCAGTCAGTCGCAAGCTCCTTTTGTGTCCCCGCACCGCTTCGCGCCCTTCGGGTTTACGCAGCAGGCGTTATGCAAAATTGCCTTCGCTGGAGCGGTCGCCAGTCGTCGGCGCTCCCCGGTCGCTTCGCGCCCTACGCGCCGCCGTCTGTCGCCCTAGTGGTGTGCTGGCGTTGTGGCATATGTCAGGCGCTTTGCGCATGGTTCTGGTCGGCGGCTTCGCCGTGCATCTTGTGTTAGCCCCCGCCCACCCGTGGGCCTTGCCTGCTTCGCGGCTTCGGCGCGCGGGTCTGCCCGTCCGCCCCCCAAGGGGGCTCCCTCAGCCCGCGCGCCTTTGCATTTTGTTTTGCTACAAAGTTAGTAGCTGATTACGCATGAAATACGGGGCTTACTTTTTGTTCTTCGATCTGAATTCCTGCGCAGTCGGCCAAAAACAAAAAGATTTCAAGCATTGCCGCCGGATTTGGGAAACGGTCTTACATCCGTCTTTACATCGAGCGTCCAAGAAAAAAGCCTGCTACCGATTAAATAGCAGGCTCTCATTTATTTACTTGGGGTGGCTGATGGGGCTCGAACCCACGACAACAGGAATCACAATCCTGGACTCTACCAACTGAGCTACAGCCACCGTGTCATAGATTATAACCGATGAAACTTCAGGCTGACCTCAAAAACACCCTGGATTCAGCTTGAAAGTCACTTGGCAGTTTACTGTTTTTTCACTGGACTGGGTACCAGGATTTCGGCTTTGAGTTTTTCCTTGAGCAAGGCGAAATAAGCCTGTGACTCAGCCTCCGCCCACCATTGCGCGTATTGGTCACGGCGCTGGACCAAATTGGCTTGTGCCGCAGCCTCACGCGGAAGCACCCGATTGACCCGAACCACGGCGTAGCCCTGCGGACCCAGATCAACGCCAACCCAGGCGGGTAGCTTGGTCGTGTCGACGCGCAAAGCAGCCAGCAGGACGGGGGCCGGCAAATTCAGTGCCTGATCGCGTGACACGACTTGGGCGGCAGGCAGGTTGTCGGGGGAAGCACCTGTTTTCCAGAGTGCCAATTTTTCGGCACCTTCTTTTTGAGCCAGTTCCGCGGCACGGGCTGCAACCACCTGTGCCTGCACCTGCGTTCTGACTTCGGCCAGGGGCAGCGTCCGGGCAGGCTGATACAGCACCACACGGCCCGCCACCAATTGATTGGCAGCCGTTTCAATTGCCTCGGTGTTGCGCTTGCTGCTCAGGGTATCGGAAGCAAACAGGGCACTCAGGAATTTCTCGCTGGCCAACACCCCCGAAACGCCGGGCAAAGGCTGGCGCGCCAATTTGTCGGCCGTTTTGATCTCGAGTTTGAGTTTGTCGGCGACAGGCTTCAGACTGTCAGATTGCTCGTAGACCGTGTTGGTGAATATCTCGGCGGTTTCTGCAAATTTGCGTTGCGCTTGCTGGCCTTTCAGGTCAGATTCAAGACTGGCCCGAAGCTCTTCAAAAGAACGTTGTTGCGGCAATTTGATGTCGGTGAGCTGGATGATATGAAAACCAAAATCAGACTCAACCACGTCGCTGATCGCCCCTTTTTCCATCGCAAAAGCTGCGTCTTCAAACGGCTTGACCATGGCCCCGCGCGCGAAGAATTCAAGGTCACCGCCTTTGGCCGCAGAGCCCGGATCCTGTGAGTTCTTCCTGGCAAGGTCGGCAAACGAAGACGGGTTGGCGCGCACGGTCTTCAACAGTTCCTCGGCCTTTAGCTTGGCTTTTTGGCGCTCGGCAGCCGCAGCCTCCTTGGGGGCGTTGATCAGGATGTGACTGGCCCGGCGCTCTTCGACACCGCTCAAACGCAGTGCATTTTGTTCGTAATACGCCTTCAATTCGGCTTCAGGAATCTGAATGCCTTTGGTGACGGCATCGAGGTCAAGCACCACGTACTCGATCTGGGCTTGCTCAGGCGCCTGAAAAAGGGACGGGTTCTTCTGGTAGAACACATCAAGCTCAGCCTCAGTCGGGTTGAGCTTGGCCGCATGGTCTTTGGCCAGAAAATTGACGACCTGAATTTCACGTTTTTCAAAAAAAGCATTCAGGGCCACATCGGCCACCGCCGGCATGACAAAGCCAGAAGCGCTGACGCCCGTTTCAATCTGTCGGCGCGCCAAGTTGAGACGGACGTTGTTCTCAAGCCCTTCAGGCGTCAGGCCCTGGCTGGCGGCGAGCTGGCGGTAGCGGTCCATGTCGATCTTGCCGTCTGCCTTGCGCAAGGAGGCGATGGTGGGGTCTTCCTGCAAAAAGCGAGCCAAGCGCGCATCGCTGGTGGAAAGCCGGGCCTGGTCTGCAGCCTGTGCCACAACCTGCTCGTGCACCAGGCGCTCCAGGGTGGCGTAACGGGCCTCGGGGGAATCGAGCAATTTGGCATCGATGTTGGGCATGGCCGCGCGCAAGCGGTCGGCCTCGCCCCGGTGTGCTGCGTCCCATTGCGATTGCGTGATGTCGGTACGACCGACACGGGCGACAGGCACATCCGTTTCGTTCATGCGGCTATAGCCATCAATCCCCAAGAGCACAAAAGAGGGAATGATGAGCAGGAACATCACCATCATCATGATTCTGGTGTGTTTCCGGAAAATATCGAACATGCGCAAACTCTCCTGTGTGGCAACAAAAAAGGCGAACACGGAGTTCGCCTTTGTGCGGGTGGTGGGTGATGACGGGCTCGAACCGCCGACCTACGCCGTGTAAAGGCGCCGCTCTACCAACTGAGCTAATCACCCCGCCGAAAACGGGTTCAGTTCAAGGCATCTTTCAATGCCTTGCCCGGACGAAACTTGGGAACCTTGGCTGCTTCGATTTTAATCGATGCGCCGGTGCGCGGATTACGACCGGTTCGGGCCGCACGTTTACCGACTGCAAAAGTACCAAAACCAACCAGGGCAACAGAATCCCCTTCTTTAAGGGTTAACTTGACAGCTTCAATGGTGGACTCCAGCGCGCGTGCCGCCACCGCTTTGGGAATGTCAGCATCCGTGGCAATGAAATCAATTAATTCAGTCTTGTTCACAATAAACCTCTCACAGGAGTTGTACTCGAATGTCTCTTAAATCTTTGGGGGGATGGCATCCTGCCGCCTGAAAAACACCGGGAAAAGTCGTTAGTTTCAGGCATTTTTTTACCTTGGAAAGCGAAGATTCTAGACGGGTTTAGCCCATCAGCCAGTTCTCATAAAGCAAATTTTTCCGTGCTTTATTTGTCGATCGCTCATAACGGATCAGCAGCAGCAAAACGAGTCCAAGAGAATCAAAGCAACCTGGGCTGGCGCACCACCAGCGCCACACCCAGGGCGGTCAGCAGCATTCCCGACACCGTGGTGAGCGTGATGGGTTCGGCGAACAAGATCCAGGCAATCAATGCCGTCACCGGCGGCACCAGGTACATCAGACTGGTGACCGACGCAGCGGCGCCTTTCTGGATCAGCAGATACAGCAATGAACTGCCGCCAAGCGTCAGGACAAGCGC
>JALNWC010000379.1 GCA_023231075.1 Rhodoferax sp. | reverse complement strand
GGCATCAAGGTGGCCATGGCCGCCGAGCCCGACCTGCTGCTGGCCGTGGGCAGCCTGCTGCACGACATGGGGGCCGAATTGCGCTGCTGCGTCAGCACCACCAAGTCGGCTTCGCACGCCCTGCTGCCGGCCGAGACCGTGATTCTGGGCGACCTGGAAGACCTGGAGAAAGGCGCTGCCGATTGTGACTTGCTGATCACCCATTCACACGGTCGCCAGGCGGCAGAGCGGCTGGGCAAGCCCCTGTTGCGCATTGGTTTTCCGGTGTTTGACCGCATTGGCAACGCGCACCGCTGCCAGGTGGGCTACCGCGGCACCATGGCCCTGATTTTTGACATTGCCAACCTGATGATTGAACAGATCGGTCATCACCACGCCACCGACTGGCCGCTTACGCCCGAGGCCTTGCGCGCGGCGGCGCAGGCCCAACCGGACCAGCTGCGGGCCGCAGCGCGCGACCAGGAAACCGTGGCGGCTGCCAGTGCCTGACCCCCTAAAACCTCAACCCCAAACCAGGAGTGCCTTATGAAAATTGCCTTCGCCACCCAGGACAAAGAGCGCGTCGACGCGCATTTTGGCTGGGCCAAAAGCATCGTCGTGTACGAGGTGTCGCCCGACGGGCACCATTTTGTCGAGAGTTTTGAGTTTGGCGACAAGCTTGAAGAAGACGGCGACGAAGACAAGCTGGCCCCCAAACTGGAGGCCATCAAGGACTGCGCCATTGTTTACGTGGCGGCCATCGGCGGCTCCGGCGCGGCGCGCGTGGTGGCCATGAAGATTCACCCCATCAAGGTGCCCCAGCCCGAATCGATTGCCGAAATTCTGGACAAGCTCCAGGTCGTGCTGCAGGGCACGCCGCCCCCCTGGCTGCGCAAGGCACTGGCCAAAGACGGCGAGCGCACATTTGACTTTGAAGACGACGAGGTAACCCAATGACAGAATCCGCAACCCTTGAGGCGCTTGCCCCCGTCAATGACGAGGCGTATCTCGCGACACCCTTTGTGCAGCAGCTCATCAAGCAACTGCGCGCGCAGGACACCAACGGCACCTGGGACAACAAGAGCGACCTGCAGTTGCTCAAGCCCTACATCCACACGGCTGAAGAACGCCGTGCCCTGCCGATCCTGGGTGACCCGGACCCGGAAACCTTGTGGCATCTGGAAATTTTCTACAACGCGATTGCGGTCGCCGTTGAGCGTGAAACCGGTCAGATGGTCTCGCCCATGATGAAAATGAGCCACGAAGGCTTTGGCCGCATGGTCTTGATTGCCGGTCGGCTGGTCGTGGTCAACAAGCAGTTGCGCGACGTGCATCGTTTTGGCTTCCCGTCACTGGCCAAACTTTCCGATGTCGGGACCAAGTTTCTGGATGAAGCGGTCAGCATGATCCGCACTTACCCCGAAGTTGCGCAATACGGAGCCTGATCATGAGCACGGACGCTGAAGAACTCAAGGCACGGCTGAAAAAACTCAACGCCCGCGCCACGCAGGCCAAGATGGACCTGCATGACCTGTCGGAAGAACTGCCGACCAACTGGGAAATGATTTTGCAGGTGGCGCAGCGCTGTCACGAAGCCCATGCCATGTTGATGGACGCGCGCAAGGCTGCCGCAGCAGCAGGGGCTTGATCATGATGAGCACTACATTCAACGTCACCCTGCCCAGTGGCGCGGTGTGGACCCCCACTTTTGTCGCGGCACTGGACGACCAGAAATGCATCGGCTGCGGACGTTGTTTCAAGGTCTGTCCGCGCGGTGTACTGGAACTGGTTGGCCTGACCGAAGATGGCGAGCGGATGGCGGTCGACATCGACGATGACGACGACGATGAGGAATACGAAAAGAAAGTGATGACGATTGCGCACCAGGAACTGTGCATTGGTTGCACGGCATGTTCCAAGATTTGCCCGAAGAAGTGCTATACCCACGCTGCAGCTCTGGTGTGAACGCCACTTGTCCCAAGCCAGTGAGGGTGTGAAAACCGGGTGTCTTCCCGAGACACCGCGTGAGTTCAGCTCGACACCGTGGTGTCGATGGTCAAAAAGCCGCTCAACGCCGCCAGCATCTCTTCAGGCGTTTCATTCATCTGCTGGTGCCCGCCAGGCAAATAGACCACCTTTGAGTTGCTGGCCACTTTGATCAGTTCCTGCGCTGCCTTGGGCGGCGTCATCTGGTCCGTTTTGCCGAGCACAAACAGCACCGGGCAAGTGAGCCGGGCCATGGCCTGCAAGCCGTTCTGGTAGCTGTCGCAGGCCTTGAAGCCGGTGTAAAACACGTTGACCCCGGGGTTGCTGGCCAGCACCCGGCGGCCCAGCGCCATCGACGCGCCATAAACCCAGGTGCCCGGCCCCAAAGCTGAGGGCGGCGGGGCCAGCGTGGCGCGGGAAAACACGTTGACCATTTCCAGCGCCTTCGTGGGCTCCGTCACTGACGCCTGCAACAGGGCAGGGGACACGCGCATGGGAAACGCGATGCCGACCAGCACCAGTTGGCTCACGCGGTTGGGTGCTTTGGAGGCCGCTTCCAGCGCAATCAACGAGCCAAAGCTGTGGCCGATCAGCGCGGCTTTTTCCAGCCCTGCCGCGTCCATCAGCGCCAGCACAAAGTCGGCCGCGTCTTCCACCGTGGCGGGCGGCTCGCCACCGCTGCGGCAGTGGCCGGGCAAATCAAGCGCCAGCACGTTCCAGCCGTGGTGCGCCAGGTAGCGGGTTTGCAAGATCCAGACGCTGTGGTCGCCCAGCACGCCGTGGATGAAGATCGCGGTGGGTTTTGCCGCATCGAAGGGCTTGCCGCCGGTGTAGCAATAAGTGGGATGGCCGTTGACGCTGAGGATCATGCTGCTTTCTCCGCAGTTTTCAAGGCCCGCTTGAGGTCGTCGAGCAAATCATCGGGGTCTTCCAGCCCGATGCTCAGCCGGATCGTGCCTTGCGTGATGCCGGCGGCGGCCAGCGCCGCGTCGTCCATGCGGAAGTGCGTGGTGCTGGCCGGGTGAATCACCAGGCTGCGGCAGTCGCCCACGTTGGCCAGGTGGCTGAACAGCTTGAGGCTTTCCACAAAGGCCTTGCCCTGGGCGCGGCTGCCTTTCAGGTCGAAACTGAAGACCGAGCCCGCGCCGCGCGGCAGCAGCTTTTGGGCCAGCGTGTGGCTGGGGTGCTCGGCCAGCATGGGGTGGCCGACACGCGCGACAAAGGGCTGGCTGGCCAGGAATTCGACCACTTTCTGCGTGTTGCTCATGTGCCGCGCCATGCGCAGCGGCAGCGTTTCCATGCCCTGCAAAATGAGCCAGGCCGAGTGCGGGCTCAAGGCCGCGCCAAAGTCGCGCAGGCCTTCGCGCCGCGCCCGCAGCAAAAATGCGCCGACGGTGGATTCTTCGGAAAACACCATGTTGTGAAAACCGTCGTAAGGCTGGCACAGCTCGGGGAAGCGCCCCGAGGCCTCCCAGTCAAAACTGCCGCCATCCACCACCAGCCCGCCGATCACCGTGCCGTGGCCGCTCAAAAATTTGGTGGCCGAGTGGTAGACCAGGTCGGCGCCGTGCTCGAACGGCCTCAAAAGCCAGGGCGTGGTCAGGGTCGAGT
>JALNWC010000378.1 GCA_023231075.1 Rhodoferax sp. | reverse complement strand
GCTTCGGGGTAGTTGAGTTTCAGGCCCCGCGCTTTTCGGCGCTCGGCCAGCAGGCCGGCGGTGAACAGCAAGAGCTTGTCTTTTTCACGAGGAGAAAGTTCCATTTCGTTTCAGTTGCAAAACCCGTGCCTGAATTACAGATCTTTTGCTTAACCCGCGCGGCGGGGCGCCTGGGCGGCTTCCTCATACTGGGGTACCGGAAATCGTCAGCCGCCCAGGCGCCCCACCGCGCTGGACGCAGTGCTTTGCTGCGGCATGGCATGAATACTGCACCGTTGTGGCGTGACTTCAGTACACCCGCCTCATTCCAGATCAGCGCTTCAAAGCGCGCCGTCGCAGCGCATCACGCTGATGCGGCGCGACTACAACGCCTGGGTGGCCAGCGAGACCCTGGAGGACTACGCCTTGCGCTTCACGCCGCAGGGCTTTCGCCAGTGGTCGCCGTGGCGGGTGGCGCAGACCGCGCTGGGCGGTGCCGCCGCTTTTTTGATTCTGGAGGCAGTGGGCGCCACGCTGCTGGTGCAGTACGGCTTTGTCAACGCGTTTTGGGCGATTCTGGCCACCGGGCTCATCATCTTTCTGGCGGGTTTGCCGATCAGCATTTACGCCGCCAAATACGGGGTCGACATGGACTTGCTGACGCGGGGCGCCGGTTTCGGCTACATCGGTTCGACGCTGACGTCGCTGATTTATGCCACCTTCACCTTCATTTTTTTTGCGCTCGAAGCCGCCGTCATGGCCTATGCGCTGGAGTTGGCGCTCGACATTCCGCCGCGCTGGGGTTATCTGATTTGCGCGCTGGTGGTGATCCCGCTGGTGACGCACGGGGTGTCCACCATCAGCCGCTTGCAGGTCTGGACCCAGCCGCTGTGGCTTGTGATGTGGCTGCTGCCGTTTGCTTTTGTGCTGTGGCGCGAGCCCACCGCGTTTGCGGGTGTGGTGCACTATGTTGGTGACAAAGGTCAGTCGGAAGGCTTCAGTCTGCCCCTGTTTGGTGCCGCGCTGACGGTGGGTGTGGCACTGATGACGCAAATGGGCGAACAGGCTGATTACCTGCGCTTCATGCCGGCATTAACACCCGCCAACCGCCGAAGCTGGTGGCTCAGCGTGCTGCTGGGCGGGCCGGGTTGGGTGGTTCTGGGGGTGCTGAAAATGCTGGGCGGCGCCTTGCTGGCTTACCTGGCCATCAGCCATGCGGTGCCGCTGGAGCGGGCGGTGGACCCCAATCAGATGTACCTGGCGGCTTATGAGTATGTGTTTCCGCATTACGGCTGGGCAGTGGCGGCCACGGCGCTGTTTGTGGTGGTGTCGCAGGTCAAGATCAATGTCACCAACGCTTACGCCGGCTCGCTGGCCTGGAGCAACTTCTTCTCGCGCCTGACGCACAGCCATCCCGGGCGTGTGGTGTGGGTGGTGTTCAACACGCTGATCGCCTTCATGCTGATGGAGATGAATGTGTTTGCCGCCCTCGGTGCCGTGCTCGGGCTGTATTCCAACATCGCCATTGCCTGGATGATGGCCGTGGTGGCCGACCTGGTCATCAACAAGCCTCTGGGCCTGAGCCCCAAAGGCATCGAGTTCAAGCGCGCTTATTTGTACGACATCAACCCGGTGGGCGTGGGGGCCATGGCCTTGGCGTCGGTGCTGTCGGTCACGGCCCATCTGGGCGTTTTCGGTCCGATGGCGCAGGCGTTTTCGGCGCTGATTGCCCTGGCCACGGCCTTGATCAGCTCCCCCCTGATGGCCATGGCCACGCGGGGCAAATACTACCTGGCAAGGCAGGCCGACACGGTGCCGACGGCGGATGCCGGTACCTGTCCGCGTTGGCGCCTGCAGCGCTGCGTGATTTGCGAGCGCGACTACGAAGCGCCCGACATGGCGCATTGCCCGGCCTACCAGGGGCCGATTTGTTCACTCTGTTGCACGCTCGATGCCCGCTGTGGCGATTTGTGCAAACCCCACGCCAGCCTGGCCACGCAATGGTCTGCAATGCTGCGCTGGCTGCTGCCCCGGCGCACTTGGGCGCTGCTGGACAAGGGGCTGGCTTACTTCCTGTTGCTGATGCTGGTGATTGCACCGCTGCTGGGGGGGGTGTTCGGCCTGCTTTACCGCCAGGAAACGGGGGCCTTGGCGCAGTCGGTGTTCGACGCATCGCTGCTGCAGACGGGCCAGGAGGCGCTGCGCTCGGGTTTTGTCAAGGCCTACATGGCCTTGCTGCTGATTGCCGGGCTGGTGGCCTGGTGGGGGGTGCTGGCGCACCAGAGCCGTCGGGTGGCACAGGACGAATCCAACCGGCAGACCCGCCTGTTGCTGCGAGAAATCGAGTTGCACCGCCAGACCGATGCCGCGCTGCAATTGGCCAAGCAGGCCGCGGAGCGTGCCAATCAGGCCAAAAGCCGCTACATCAGCGCCATCAGCCACGAGTTGCGCACGCCGCTCAACAGCATTCTGGGCTATGCCCAACTGATGGGGCAGGACACCGGCATTCCGGCGCACCGCAAGCAGGCCGTGGCCGTGATCAAGCGCGGCGGAGAGCATTTGCTCTCGCTCATCGAAGGCACGCTGGACCTGGCGCACATCGAGGCGGGTCGTCTCACGCTCAACCCCCGGCCACTGGCCTTTGCCGATTTCATGCAGGACCTGGCCGACATGTTTGCGCTCGAAGCCGAGCGCAAGGCCTTGCGCTTTGTCTTCGAGGTGCAGGGCAGCTTGCCCGCCATGGTGCGGGCCGATGAAAAACGGGTGCGCCAGATTTTGCTGAACCTGCTCGGCAACGCCATCAAGTTCACCGCAAGCGGCCAGGTGAGCTTGCGCTTGCGCTACGCCGTTGAGATGGCCCACATCGAGGTCGAAGACACCGGGCCGGGCCTGAGTGCGCAGGACCTGACCCATGTGTTTGAGCCCTTTGCCCGCGCCAGCGCAGCCGG
Organism: Rhodoferax sp.; assembly: GCA_023231075.1. Classification (GTDB taxonomy): domain Bacteria; phylum Pseudomonadota; class Gammaproteobacteria; order Burkholderiales; family Burkholderiaceae_C; genus Rhodoferax. Next base: position 654 of record JALNWC010000378.1, on the reverse strand, counting down.
CCTGGGTGCGCCCGGCGCCGGCATGGGGCTGACCATCGCGCGGATGCTCACCGATCTGATGGGCGGCGAACTCAGCGTCAGCAGCCAGCCGGGCGTGGGCTCGGTGTTCAAGGTCAAGCTCTTCCTGCCCGAACTGCACGCCAGTTTGCCGACCACCGGGGGCGGTGCCGCCCGGCGGAACCAGCCCACGCCGGTCAAGCCGCGTCTGGGCTATGTCGGGCCGCGCCAGCGGGTGCTGGTGGTGGACAACGAAGAGGCCGACCGGGAACTGTTGGTGCAATTGCTGCACCCCTTGGGCTTCGAGGTGCGCACCGCCGCCAGCGGCCACGACGCGCTGGACCTGCTGGCCAGCGGCTACCAGCCCCATGCCGTGTTCATGGACCTGGCGATGCCCGGCATCGACGGCTGGGAAACCGTGCGCCGCCTGCGGGTGCTCGAACAAGCCACGCAACGCCCCGCCGCGCATGTTGCGATTGTCTCCGCCAATGCTTTTGACCGGGGGCTGGACAACGCGGTCGGCCTGTCGAGTGACGACTTTTTCTGCAAACCGGTGCGTCACGCTGATCTGCTGGACTGGCTGGCCCAGCGTCTGGGGCTGGCATGGCAGGAGGCCGCCGAACCTGCGCCGCCACCGCCCATGGCCAGGCAGTCCGC
>JALNWC010000377.1 GCA_023231075.1 Rhodoferax sp. | reverse complement strand
TGCGCAGCGTGGTGCTGGGAAGCGATGGCGCCTTTGCCGGCATGAAGGCGGGCGCGGTGCTGGTCGACCACACCACCGCCTCGGCCAATGTGGCGCGCGAGCTTTATGCCCTGGCCAACGCCCAGGGGCTGCAGTTTGTCGATGCACCGGTCTCGGGGGGGCAGGCAGGCGCTGTCAACGGCGCCCTCACCGTCATGTGCGGTGGCGACCCGGCCGCATTCGAAGCAGCCCGGCCGGTGGCCATGGCGTTTTCCAAGGCCGTGACTTACCTGGGCGCCAGTGGCGCCGGACAACTGGCCAAGATGGTCAACCAGATCTGCATTGCCGGCCTGGTCCAAGGCCTGGCCGAGGCCATTGCCTTTGGCGAACAAGCCGGACTCGACATGAACCAGGTGCTCGACGTGATTGGCAAGGGCGCAGCCCAAAGCTGGCAAATGGACAACCGCGGCAAGACCATGGTGGCCGACCAGTTCGACTTTGGTTTTGCCGTGGACTGGATGCGCAAGGACCTCGGGCTGGTGCTGGACGAAGCCCGGCGCAACGGCGCCCGCCTGCCGGTGACCGCCCTGGTGGACCAGTTTTATGCCGATGTGCAACAGCTTGGCGGACGGCGCTGGGACACTTCCAGCCTGATCAGGCGCCTGCGCTAAAACCGTCTTACTTCTGGGTCTCGTTGGCGGCCGGCTTGGGCAAGAGGTTGCGCAGTTCGTCTTCGGTGATGATCTCGAAGACGCGCACCACCTTCTGCACGCCGGGCGTGCTGCGGGCAATTTCGGTGGCTCGGTCAGCCTCGCGCTGGGTGACCCGACCCATCAGGTAAACGGTGCCGCGCTCGGTGACCACTTGGTAGGCATTGGCAAAAAGGTCTTTGCTGTCGACCATGGCCGCCTTGATGCGGCCGGTGACCAGGCTGTCTGAAGTACGCTGCGTCAGGCTGGAATTGCCCAGCACCGCCAGTTCATTGACCACCAGCTGCACGTTGTCGACCCGCGTCACGATCTGCTCGACCAATTGCTTGTCTTGTGCGTTCGGGACTTCTCCGGTCAGCAGAACGCGGCGGTTGTAGCTGTTGACGTTGACATGCCCACGCTCGCCCAGGTTGTCGCGAATGCGGTTGGCGGCGCGCAGCTGGATGCCCTCGTCTTCGAGCTGCGCCCCCGAGGTGCGGCGGTCGGTGGCGACCAGCGAGCCCACGACCGCGCCACCCATCACAAGGGGCGCGCAAGCGCTCAGCGCGCCACCCAGGGCGGCGCCGACGAGGATCACGCAGAGGAGTTTTCGACTGACAAATTTCATGGGGGGCTTCCTAGTCGCCAAGTAACAGGGTATCGACCGCATCGCACAGGCAATGCAGGGTGAGCAGGTGAACTTCCTGGATGCGCGCCGTGCGCTCATGGGGCACACAGATGTGCACATCGGTATCGCGCAGCGCCTGCACCATCTTGCCGCCGCCGCGTCCGCTCAGGCCGATGACCACCATGTCGCGTTCGTGCGCGGCCTCGATGGCCGCCAGCACGTTGGCCGAATTGCCGCTGGTGCTGATGGCCAGCAGCACGTCGCCCGGTTGACCCAGGGCGCGCACCTGGCGCGAAAAGACATGGGTGAAATCGTAGTCGTTGGCGATGGCCGTCAGGATGGAACTGTCGGTGGTCAGGGCAATGGCCGCCAGTTCGGGCCGTTCGCGCTCGAAGCGGCCGACAAATTCGGCTGAAAAATGCTGGGCGTCGGCGGCCGACCCCCCGTTGCCACAACTCAGCACCTTGCCCCCGCTGGTGACGCAGGCCATGAGCGCCTGCACGGCGTCGGCAATGGCTTGGCTGAGCAGCGGCGCGGCTTGGTACTTCAGGTCGGCACTGTCGATGAAATGTTGTTGGATACGTTGTTGCAGCATGGCCGCAATGATACCCGCGCAGGCCCGCGACGCGTCTTCGCATGGCCTTGGCCGAACCCGGCTTTGCAAAGTCTTACACGCCTGCGGCATCGAAGGCGCCGGGAAGCCAGTCGATACCGCCCGCCTGCACGGCCACCACATCAAAGCGGCACGGCGGCAGGGTGCGCAGGCGCATCAGGTAATGGCGTGCGGCAAACACAATGCGCATTTGCTTGGTCCGGCTGACGCTGGCGGCGGCCCCGCCATGGCTGCTTGACGTGCGCCGACGCACCTCGACAAAGACACAGGTGCCATCGGGCGCACGCATGATCAGGTCAATTTCACCGCCGCCCCGCCCCGGGGTTCGATAATTGCGCTCCAGCAGGTGCAGACCGGCGCGCTGCAAATGCGCCAGCGCCAGATCTTCAGCCTGGTCGCCCAGCTGTTTGGTACTGGGCGCCCGAGACTGCGCCGGTGCCGACCCCGTTTTGACCAGAGGAATACCCATTGACTTCAAGCTCCATGACTTCGGTGAGCGCCAGCTTCGCCCAGGCCCTGCAGGCGGCGCAACAGGCCTGCGGCCAGCAAAACTACCCGCGCGGCGCCTTGTACGTGGTGGCCACGCCGATTGGCAACCTGGCTGATATTAGCCTGCGCGCCCTGCATGTGCTGCAACTGGCCGATCTGATCGCCTGTGAAGACACGCGCCACACCCAGGCGCTGTTGCGCGCCTACGGCATCGACAAGCCGCCGGCGCAGATGCTGGCGCTGCACCAGCACAACGAGGCGCAGGCGGCGCAAGCGGTGCTGGAGCGGCTGCGCCAGGGCCTGCGCGTGGCCTATGTGAGTGACGCCGGCACGCCCGCCATCAGCGACCCCGGCGCCCGGCTGGTGGCCGAGGCGCGCCAGGCCGGTCTGCCCGTGCTGCCGCTGCCCGGCGCCAGCAGCATCACCACGGTGCTGAGCGTGGCCGGCCTCACGCTGGATGCGCGGCACCCCGACGGTTTTGTTTTTGCCGGTTTTTTACCGAGCAAGAGCGGCGAGCGCCACACCGCGGTGCAGGCGCTGGCCAAGGAAACCCGCGCGGTGGTGTTGCTGGAGGCACCGCACCGCATCGAGGCGCTGGCCGCAGCCCTGGCCAGCTTGGGCGAGCGGATGGTCACGGTGGGGCGCGAGCTGACCAAGCAGTTCGAGGAAATTGCCACGCTGGCCGCGCAGGATTTCCCGGCCTGGCTGGCGCAGGACAGCAACCGCCTGCGCGGTGAATTCGCACTGGTGCTGCACCCGGCTCCGGCCAGTGTGGACAGCGGCCCCGACACCCGTGTGCTGGCCTTGCTGCTGGCCGAGTTGCCGCTCAAAACCGCCGTCAAACTGGCCGCCGACATCACCGGCGAGCCGCGCAATGCGCTGTATGAACTGGCCTTGGGCTTGAAAGGCAAGGTGGCTTGAGCTGGTGACTGCGCGCTGATTCAAATGACAGCCGGGGGTTCTACGTTGGGGTCATCGGCTGGGAAGCGCGGTAGGCCTTGGCTCGATGACTCCAACAGAGCCGTTGCTGTCAGTCGGCTGAACGAAACACCTCCTCCCAACCGGCTGGTCAGATCTGCAGGAGATTTCTTCTTTGACCAAGCATTTAAATATTCCATTGACGGAATGTAAGTGGCTCGCTATAGTCCACAAATGACTTGGAATGTTGAATATACAGATGAGTTTGGT
>JALNWC010000376.1 GCA_023231075.1 Rhodoferax sp. | reverse complement strand
GCAGCGAAGCACACAAAGTGGCGAGCGTGGGGGCGAAGTGCGCCGCAGCGCCGGGCCGCCCCAAGCAAGGCGCGGCCCCCTCGGGGGGCAGCGAAGCACACAAAGTGGCGAGCGTGGGGGCGATTTAGCACTCTTCACTCCAGCAAAAGCCGTCGCGGGCAATCATGGCGCTGGTGGCGCTGGGGCCCCAGGTGCCTGCGGCATAGGGGCGCGGGCCTTGCGCGTCGGCCTGCCAGTGCGTCAGGATGGGCTCGACCCAGCGCCAAGCCTCCTCCTGCTCGTCGCTGCGCACAAACAGGTTCAGGCGGTCGTCGATCACGTCCAGCAAGAGCCGCTCGTAAGCGCCGACACGCTCCTGGCCAAAGCGTTTGTCAAAGTCCAGGTCGAGTTGCACCGGCGACAAGGTGTGGGAATTCTTGCGGTTGTCCTGGCCTTGCGCCAGCAGGTGTAACTCCAGACCGTCACGGGGCTGCAGGTTGATCACCAGCCGGTTGGCCAGGCCGATCTGGGAATTGAAAATGGCGTGCGGCGTCGGCCTGAAGTTGACCACGATGCGCGCATCACGTCCGGCCAGGCGTTTGCCGGTACGAATGTAGAACGGCACACCGGCCCAGCGCCAGTTGGAAATTTCGGTGCGCAGCGCGACAAAGGTCTCGGTACGGCTGGTTGGGTTCACCCCGAGTTCTTCGCGGTAGCCGGGCACGGCCACGCCGCCAAGGGCGCCGACACCGTACTGGCCGCGAATCACGTCCTGCGCCAGGACCTCGGGCGTCCAGGGCTTGAGTGAACGCAGCACCTTGAGCTTTTCGTCGCGGATGGCGTCGGCGTGCGAGTTGATGGGCGGCTCCATGCCGATTGCGCACAGCAGCTGCAGCGCATGGTTTTGCACCATGTCACGCAGCGCGCCGGTGGTCTCGTAAAAAGCGCCGCGCTTTTCCACGCCCAGTTCTTCGGCAATGGTGATCTGGATGTTGGCAATGTGCTCGCGCCGCCACAGCGGCTCGAACAGCGCATTGCCAAAGCGCAGCGCAAACAGGTTTTGCACGGACGGCTTGCCCAGGTAATGGTCGATGCGGAACACCTGGTTTTCGCTGAACACCTGGCCCACGCTGTGGTTGATGGCGCGGTTGCTGGCCAGGTCGTGGCCCAGCGGCTTTTCCAGCACGACCCGGGTCTGCGGCGTGTTCAGGCCCGCTGCCGCCAGTTGCTCGACGATGGTGGTGAACAGCGCGGGCGCGGTGGCCAGGTACATCACCACGGTGTCGGCCTGGCGCTGCGCCAGCTTGTCACGCAGGTAGGCGTAATGCGCGGGTTTGGACAAGTCCATGCTGACAAATTCGAGCAGGCTGGAAAAGCGTTCGAACTCTTCGGGGCTCGGGCGTTTGGCCAGATCCACTTCGTCGAAACGGCTCAGGATCAGGGCGCGGTAACGCTCGTCACTGAGCTCGTCACGGCCGACGCCGATGATGCGGGCCCCGTCCGGCAGGGTGCCGTGCTTGAAGGCCTGGAACAGCGCGGGCATCAACTTGCGCCAGGACAGGTCGCCGGTGCCGCCAAAGAGAACAAGGTCAAAACGCATGAAAAAAATCAGCTTGGGGTGGAAGGGACGGGCTCAAAAAAGAATTCGTAATGTAACTTGGTTTCATGATTTTCGCGGAATATGGTAACTTCCTGGTGCCGCGGCAAACACTTGTCGCCTGATAATGAGTGCATGAACCAACTCGAGGCCCTCAAACAATACACCACCGTGGTCGCTGACACCGGTGACTTCCGGCAAATCGAAGCTTTTCAGCCCACCGACGCCACCACCAACCCGTCCTTGATCCTCAAGGCGGTGCAAAAGCCGGAGTACCGCTCGCTGCTGATTGATACCGTGGCGCAATACCGCGGCCGCGCGCTCGACGAGATCACCGACCGGCTGCTGGTGCGTTTTGGCTGCGAGATTCTGTCGCTCATTCCGGGGCGGGTCTCGACCGAGGTCGATGCCCGTTTGAGCTTTGATACCGAGGCGACCTACACCCGCGCCGAACGGCTGATCGCGCTGTACCAGGCGCAGGGCATTCACATCGACCGCGTGCTGATCAAGGTGGCCGCCACCTGGGAAGGCATTCAGGCCGCAAGCCGGCTGGAGCAGCGCGGCATTCATACCAACCTGACGCTGCTGTTTTCGTTCTGCCAGGCGGTGGCCTGCGGCCAGGCCAGGGTGCAACTGATCTCGCCCTTTGTCGGGCGCATCTACGACTGGTACAAAAAATCGGCTGGCGCGGCCTGGGTCGAGGCTGAGCACGCGGGCGCCAACGACCCCGGCGTGCAGTCGGTGACGCAAATCTTCAACTATTACAAAAAACAGGGCATTGCCACCGAGGTCATGGGTGCGAGCTTTCGCAACATCGGCCAGATCACGGCGCTGGCCGGCTGCGACCTGCTGACCATCAGCCCGGACCTGCTGGCGCAGTTGAATGAGAGCAAGTCGCCGCTGGCACGCGCGCTCGACGCCCAGGCGGCCCAGTCGCTGGACCTGCCGCGGGTGAACTATGACGAAGCCGGCTTTCGCTTTGCCTTGAACCAGGATGCCATGGGCACCGAAAAGCTGGCAGAGGGCATTCGCGCGTTTTGTGCCGATGCCGGCAAGCTCGATCAGATGTTGCTGGCCGCCTGACATCAGATGGTCATTGCTGGCCTGACTTTTAACCCCTGAGGTGATTGATGAACCGTATCCGTTGTGACCGCACCCCCGCCTGGAGCCAATTGCAGACTGCATTTGAGTCCACGGGCCGCGCCTTTGATGTGCGCAGCGCTTTTGCCGCTGACCCCGCGCGCTTCGAGGCCTTCAGCCAAAGCGCCCCCCATGTCTTTGCCGACCTGTCCAAAAACCGGATCGATACGGCCACCGAGGCCTTGCTGCTGGACCTCGCGCAGCAGACCGGGCTGGCGGCGCACCGCGATGCCATGTTTGCCGGTGAAGCCATCAACAACACCGAGCAGCGCGCCGTGATGCATTGGTTGTTGCGAACGCCGCCGCTGGACCCCGCCATGCCGGCCCAGTCGGTGCACCGGCACATGGCCGAGACGCTGCACGAGGTGCACACCACGCGCGACGCCATGCTGGCTTTTGCAGAGAAAGTGCGTGCGGATGACGCGATCACCGACATGGTCAACATCGGCATTGGCGGCTCCGACCTGGGGCCGCAAATGGCGGTGCTGGCGCTCGATGAATTTGTGCTGCCGGGCAAACGCTTTCACTTTGTCTCGAATGTGGACGGGCACGAACTCAATGCGGTGCTCAGAAAGATCAGGCCGGAGAACACGCTGTTTCTGGTGGCCAGCAAAACCTTCACCACCATCGAGACCATGACCAACGCGCAGTCGGCCAAGAGCTGGTTCGAGGCCCGTGGCGGCACCGACATTGCCCGGCATTTTGCCGCGCTCACCAGCAACGTGGCGGCGGCCAGGGCCTTTGGCATCAGCACCACCTTCGGATTCTGGGACTGGGTGGGCGGGCGATATTCGGTGTGGTCGGCCATCGGCCTGCCGCTGGCCATCGCCATTGGTGCCCAGGGTTTCAAGGAATTTTTGGCGGGTGCGCACGCCATGGACGAGCACTTT
>JALNWC010000375.1 GCA_023231075.1 Rhodoferax sp. | reverse complement strand
GGTTCGGCAATCAGCTCGTGGTGCTGCTCGGCCACGGCAAAGGCGGTATGGTGCATGCCCAGCGGCTCGAAAATGCGCTCGCTCAAAAAGGCTTGCAGCGTCTGGCCCGAGATGACCTCGATCACCCGCCCCAGCACATCGGTGGCGCGGCTGTACTCGAACGCGCTGCCCGGCTCGAAGACCAGCGGCAACGCAGCCAGTTGCCGGGTAAATTCGGCCAGACTGCGTTCACGCGAGCCAATGCGCAACTGGCTGTACTGGCGCTGCACCGGGGTGCTGCCCAGAAACTCGTAGGTCATGCCTGCCGTGTGGCGCAGCAAGTCATGCAGGGTGGCCGCACGCCCAAGCGGCTGCAATTGCAGCGTGCCCGCCCCCTGCGTGGCCACTTGCTGGGCCGCAAATTCAGGCAGAAATTTGGCCACCGGGTCATTCAGCAGCAGCCTGCCCTCTTCCATCAGCATCATGGCCGCCACCGAAACAATCGGCTTGGTCATGGAATAGATGCGAAAGTGGGCGTCCTGCGTCATGGCCACCCCGGTGGCCGGATTGAGTTGCCCCACGCTGTCAAACAAGGCCAGCTGGCCATGCCGCGCCACCACCGCCACCGCACCCGGCAGGCGCTTTTTCTCTGTCTCGCGCTGCAAGACGGCCATCAGGCGCTGGAGTCGCTGCGGGCTCAGGCCTACTTTTTCGGGGGCAACTAATTGCAAAGTCATGTCATCTCCAGATCAGGGTCTTATCGCTATCAAAAAGCCTTCAAGCCTGCGCCTCATCGCGCGCATAAGACGGCAGACGGGCACCACAATGACGGCAATAGTTGGCGTCGGGCATGTGGCCTTCGGTCAGGCACTCATGGCAGGTGCGCGTGGTCACCGGCGCCCGTCGTGCATAGGTCATCTCGGCGGTCACGATGCCCGTGGGCACCGCCAGTGTGCCCCAACCCAGCAACATCATGGCCGATGAGATCAGCCGCCCAAGGTCTGTTTTGGGTGTGATGTCGCCAAAGCCCACCGTGGTCATGGTGGTAATGGCCCAATACACCGCGGTGGGAATGCTGGTGTAACCGTTGGCGGGGCCTTCCACCACGTACATCAGGGTTCCCGCCACCAGCACAATCATCAACACGGCCACCAGAAACACCATAATCTTGCGCTGGCTGGCGCGCAAGGCTTGGCCCAGCGCCTGGTATTCCGACACGTAAGCGGTCAGCTTGAAGACCCGGAATACCCGCAGCAGCCGCAGCACGCGCACGTCGATCAACACCCCCACTTCCGGCACCAGCAGCGCCAGATAGGTGGGCAACACCGCGAGCAAGTCAACCACGCCATAAAAGCTCAGGGCGTAGCGCCAGGGGTGACGCACACAGATCAGGCGCGCCACGTATTCCAGCGTGAACACCAGCGTAAAAAACCATTCCGCCAGCATGAGCCAGCCATGAAAGCGGTCATTGATGTGGCCTACGCTGTCCGCCATCACCACAGCCACGCTGGCCAGGATGACGGCAATCAGCACCTGGTCGAAACGTCGACCGGCAAGCGTGTCGGCTTCGAAAATAATGGTGTAAAGCCGCAAACGCCAGCCGGTCAGGGGTTTGTCGAGCTCATCTGCTTTTAAGTTTGCCATCCAGGTCCTGTGGGTCGCTTGATTAACGCGGATTTTGACATCCCGCGCGCCCCATGGCATGTTTACTGCTTATTTTTCAGCGGTGTTGCTTGTCATGGGCCTGAACGTGTTTGACCATGCCTATATGGCATAAATCTCAAACGTCAACCCGCATGTCACCGCCATTACCGCACTATTTCAGTGCAAAACTTGTGGGTTGATGCTCAGTCTTGATCAACATGACAGGTTTTTTTACTTTTAACTGGAGTCATCAGCTATGCGTATGAGCAATCTTAAAAATGTGGCAATCGTCGCAGCCGTATTGGGCACGCTGGCTGTTGTCCCGGCCCATGCCGGCAAAACGCTGGACGGCATCAAGGCCCGCGGTCAAGTGGTATGCGGTGTGAACACCGGCCTGGCCGGTTTCAGCGCAGCTGACTCCAACGGCAAGTGGACGGGTCTGGACGTCGATATTTGCCGCGCCATCGCGGCCGCCACCTTGGGCGACCCTGAAAAAGTCAAATACGTGCCACTGAATGCCCAGCAACGCTTTACTGCCTTGCAGTCCGGCGAAGTCGACGTGCTGTCGCGCAATACCACCTTTACCCTGACCCGTGACGCCTCTCTGGGTCTGCACGCCACCGTCGTCACCTATTACGACGGCCAGGGCTTCATGGTCCCCGTCAAGAGCAAGATCAAAAGCGCCAAGCAGCTCAAAAGCCAGACGGTGTGCGTGCAGTCCGGCACCACCACCGAGAAAAACCTGACCGACTACTCCAAGGCCAACAACCTGAACATCAAGCCCGTCGTTTTTGAGAAGCTCGAAGCCGCTGAAAACGCGTACTTCACGGGTCGTTGCATCGCCTACACCACCGACGCCTCCGGCTTGGCCTCGACCCGTAACAAGGTCGCCAAAGATCCGAATGAACACCTCATCCTGCCTGAGCTGATCTCCAAAGAACCGCTCGGGCCGATGGTGCGCCGCGGTGACGACGAGTGGTTTGCGATTGTCAAATGGACCATCTATGGTCTGCTGGAATCCGAAGAATACGGCATCACCCAAGCCAATGCGGACGCCCTCAAGGCCACCAGCAAAGACCCCGTGGTGCAACGCATCCTGGGTGCTTCGGAGGATACCGGCAAGCTGTTGGGTCTGGACAGGGACTGGATGGTCCGCACCATCAAGGCCACCGGCAATTACGGCGAAATTTTTGAGCGCAACGTCGGCCCCAAGTCACCGCTGGGCCTGCCTCGCGCTCTCAACAACCAGTGGAACAAGGGCGGCCTGATGTACGCTTACCCGGTTCGTTAAGCCAAGCTCAAACGTCTTGCGCCCCAAGCGCCGCCTGAGGTCGCCACAAGCGATTCACGCGGCGCTTTATTTTTATGACGCATGCCAACCGATGCCAACCGTGTGTTTTATCCAGCCACCCGGGCACCCAAGCACAATGAACGCAAAAACCCCTCCCAAAAAAAGCAGCTGGTCCTGGCGCAGCCAGGCCTTTCGGGGCCTGATTTACCAGGTACTCGCCATGGCGGCGATTGCTGGCCTGGTCTGGTTTCTGGCGCACAACACGCTGGTCAACATGCGGGTGCGCGGGATCCAGAGCGGCTTTGACTTTTTAAGTCAAACTGCCGGTTTTGACATTGGCGAAAGCTTGTACCCATTCGACTCAAGCGAAGCCTATTGGCGCGCTTTTCTGGTCGGGGTCTCCAACACCTTGCGCGTGGCCGTGCTCGGCATCATTCTGGCGACCATTCTGGGCACGCTGCTGGGCGTTGGCCGCTTCTCGCGCAACGCGCTGGTGCGTGGGCTGTGCCTGTGTTACGTTGAATTTTTCCGCAACATCCCGGTGCTGCTGCAACTGCTGATGTGGTACGTGATCCTGACCGAGGTTCTGCCCGCAGCGGCTGATGCCTGGATGATCGGGCCATTCTTTCTGAGCAAGGGCGGGCTGAACTTTCCGATCCCCGTCTGGGGCACAGGCCAGCTTTGGGCTGCGTATGG
>JALNWC010000374.1 GCA_023231075.1 Rhodoferax sp. | reverse complement strand
CGCCGTGCTGCACGCTGCCGCTGATTTTTTTGCATTTGCACGAGCCGCAAGCGCCGTCCTTGCAGCCATAGGGCAGGTTGATGCCCTGCGCCATACCGGCTGCCAGAATGGTTTCATCGGCGGCCACGGTGAATTCGCGGCCGCTGGGTTCGATGGTGATGTGAAAAGCGCTCGGGCTGGCACGGCCGGTCATATTCTGGTTATCCTCAAAGCTTCAGTGTAAATAAAAAAGGAGTCGATTTTGCCTGCATTGCGAAGCCCCCATGCGCTCCTGTACGCCACCCGCCCAGGCGCTCTGCCGGCGCGCTTTCGGCGCGAGCGTGTGTTGTTGGTCGGCTGTGGCGATGTCGGTCTGCGCGTGGTTCGCCAACTGGACGCACGGGTGCGCTTGCTGGCGCTCACCTCTCAGGCCGGGCGTGCGGCCGAGTTGCGCGCGCTGGGCATCACGCCGCTGGTCGGTAACCTGGACCAGCCCGCCAGCCTCAAGCGTTTGAGCGGGCTGGCCACGCGCGTGCTGCACCTGGCGCCGCCGCCGGGCGGCGGTGGCCAGGACCCGCGCACCCAGGCGTTGTTGCAGGTGCTGCGCCGGCGCTCGTCCGTGCAAAGCCTGGTGTATGGCTCCACCAGCGGTGTTTATGGCGATTGCCAGGGCGAAGTGGTCACCGAAGGCCGCGCGCTTAACGCGGCTACCGCCCGGGCGCAGCGGCGCATCGATGCCGAACAGCGCATTCGGCACTTCGGCCGCGCTGCGAAGGTGCCGGTCAATATCTTGCGCATTCCGGGCATTTATGCGCCCGACCGCGAGGGCGGCACGCCGCGCGAGCGGCTGCTCAAAGGCACGCCAGTGCTGCAAGCCAGTGACGACGTTTACACCAACCACATTCACGCCGACGACCTGGCGCGCGCCTGCCTTGCCGCCCTGTGGCGCGGCCGGCCCGGGCGGGTCTACAACGTCAACGACGACACCTGCCTGAAAATGGGCGACTACTTTGACCTGGCCGCTGACCTGTACGGCCTGCCGCGCCCGCCGCGGGTGCCGCGCGACACGGCCACCGCGCAATTGCCGCTGATGCTGCTGAGTTTCATGAACGAGTCCCGCCGCATGGACAACACCCGGCTCAAGACCGAGCTGCGCGTGGCGCTGCGCTATGCCACGGTGGCGCAGGGCTTGCGGGTGATGCCAGCATAGCGGCGTCCTTACAAGCCGGTTGTCATGGTGAAGCTGCGGTTGAACGCGACGGTGCCGACGGTGCCGTTCAGGCTGACCTGATAGCTGGCGTTAGGTTGCAAGGCCCGGGTGGGAATGACAAAGACTTCGCTGGGGGTGATGTAGGGCTCCTCATCAAGGGGGTCAACGTTGGGGTCGTTGGCGTTGGTCAGCACCACGAAAGGCACGGCAAAGCCGTCTTGGGTGATGCTGCTGCTGGCCGTGTTCACGGTGAGCACTTGCGGTGCATCCACTTTGAGGTAAATGGGGGGCCCCACGATGGCACTGGCGTAATTGGTCCCGATGAATGGATTCGGGCTTTCTTCAGCCGGTGCGAAAGCCGTGGGAACATTGCTGCTGCCCTGGCAGGGGTAGGTGACCACCTTTTGGGCTCCCAGCGTGATGCGTCTGCTGGTGGTTTCATAACCGTTGAGTGCGCCAAAACGGTATTCCTCACGCCAGGTTGTGGCACTGATCATGGTCGTTTTCAGGTAAGCGCCCAGGCCGACGTCGCGGCCTTCATACATGGCGCCGGACAAGTGGTATACCGTGTTGAGCAGGCTGCGCATGGAACTGGCGCCACGCTCTTCCATCGTCGGGAAGTCCGGCGGGTAGGTGTAATCCCACACGGTCGCGGCCAATATCTCGGCGAGTGCCTTGTAGTTGTAACCCTGATCAACAGCGCGATCCCAGGGATAGATGCCGGTGAAGCCGGGAATGCCTGGCGTTTCCAGATGGCTAAGGACCGAGTCGCCGGTTGCGAAGGAAAGATCAACAAGGTACTTTGAGTGGTTCAGGGCGGCGGCGTCGAGTTTGGCGTTTCGTGCCAATTTGACGAGGGGGTTGGAACCATCAAAGCCGCACAAGCTGCGCGCTTCGCTCAACACCAACCAGGCGCCCTGTTCCGCCGAGCCCGGCACATAGCTGGCTGGCACAACCGCGACAGAGTCACCGCCCCCACCCCCGCAAGCCACCAGGCTCAGTGAGAGGATCAGCGACAAGGAAAACGTGCCTGTGTGTGCCATGGGTTTGAAATTCATGAGTCGTGTTTGTAAAGCATAAGCGTTTCACTCAGGGCAGAATAGGGTCATTCACACTCTATGAACTCTGCGCCATGACCATTATCACTGAGCCAGCAACTGGCGATGCCGAAGCCGCCACCGGCCTCCTGGAATCCGCCGATTTTGACGCGCTCGACACCATTCTGGACGACCTGCGCACGCGCTTTGACGAAACTCCGCAGTGGGAGTTCTGCGAAGGTTTCATGGCGGCCCTGGTGTGCTGCCGCCGCGTGATCAGCCCGGCCGAGTATTTTTCGGTGCTGCTCGACCTCGGGGACGACAGCGAAACGCCGCTGTTTGCCGACGAAGCCCAGTTCAAGCGCTTTTTCGACCTCTGGATGCGCCGCTGGAACGAAGTCGCCGCCGCGCTCCATGCCGACGTGGAGTCGCTCGACGACGAGCGCGCCTACCAGCCCGAGGTGATGGACCTGCGCGGCGCCATTGCCGCCCTGCCAGAGGAGCAGCGCGCCGACATGGGCGATGCACCGATTCCCTCCTTTGGCCAGATCTGGGCCATTGGCTTCATGTACGCGGTGGAAAGCTGGCCTGAAGAATGGGCGCCGCCGCGTGACAAGGAAGCGGCCAAGGTGCTCGATGCCGCGCTGGAATGCATGGTGGCCGTGACCGAGGACGACACCGACACCCCGACGGTGGCCGCCTTTGAGGAAGACGGCGAACCCACCATCAGCGAGCAGCGCCTCAACGACTTTGCCGATGCCGTGTGGGCGGTGTACGACCTGCGCGAACTGTGGCGCAACATCGGCCCGCGCGTGGAAACCGTGCACGCCGAGGTCAAACCCGGCCGCAACGACCCCTGTTCCTGCGGCAGCGGCAAAAAATACAAGAAGTGCTGTGGCGCCTGAGCCACCCTCAAGGGTGCTTGGCCAGGTAATGGGCCAGCGCGGCGTGGGTTTGCACACGCACCTGCTTCTGGAAAAACGGCGCCCAGCCCAGCACCCAGCCCCCCATGCCGAGCGCCTGGCGCGACCAGCGCCAGAAGTCGAAGCGGTCGGTGTGGCTGGCGATCAGGCCGTCGGGGGTGAAGGTGAAGTCGGCCTCAACGCGGTTATGCACCGGCCGGCTGGACACGCTGAACCGGTAATGCGCTTCCCAATGCACCTGGCCGCTGCTGTCGTCAGCGTGCACGTCGCTGAACTCAAGACGCCAGTCTGCGCGGTTCTTGGCCAGGGTGGCGGCGCACAGCATGCGCCACATGCCCGCTATGTCTCGTTGTCCTTTGAGCGAAAACGCGGGGTCGTCAAAAGTTGCTTCTTCGGCATAAGGGATGCAGAAATGCCAAATATCCCATTTCTGGCGGCACTGGCGGGCGCATTGCGTCGTTGCTACTCGCTTG
>JALNWC010000373.1 GCA_023231075.1 Rhodoferax sp. | reverse complement strand
CGCCATGGCATCCACCCGGGCGCAAAGCGGATGGCCCGATGGGAACATGCGGTATGACAAATCGTACTGCCGCCCGCGCAATGAACGCCAGCGGCCATCCCATTTGATTAGACTCAAGCTTTTCAACAACCACGACGCAGGCTCACCCCTGCCCACCCCCTCATGAGCAAACGTATCGCATTCATCGGCGGAGGCAACATGGCCAGCGCCCTCATCAGTGGCCTGACCCAGCAGGGACTCCCGTCCGAGCTGATTGACGTCGTGGAACCTTTTGCCGAGGCCCGCGACAAGCTCCAGGCCAGCTTTGGCATTACCGCCCACCCCGAAGCGGGTGCTTTTCTGATGGATGCCGCCCTTGTCGTGTGGGCCGTCAAGCCGCAAGCCTTCAAAGACGCTGCCAAGGCCGTGGCGCCCTACGTGCTGGGGCGCCTCCATTTGAGCGTGGCGGCTGGCATCCGCAGCGACAGCATGGCCGCCTGGCTGGGCAGCGAGCGCATCGTGCGCGCCATGCCCAACACACCGGCGCTGATTGGCCAGGGCATCACCGGCCTGTATGCACGCGCCAGCGTCACCGCCAACGACAAAGCATTCGTGGAACAGGTCATCGCCACCACCGGCGAGTCGCTCTGGCTCGACGCCGAAGAGCAGCTCGACGTGGTCACGGCCTTGTCAGGCTCGGGGCCGGCCTATGTGTTTTATTTCATGGAGGCCATGACCATGGCGGGCACCGAAATGGGCTTGAGCCGCGAGCAGGCACTACAGTTGGCCGTGGCCACGTTTAGCGGCGCCAGCGCTTTGGCAAAGGCCTCCAGTGAAGCGCCCCAGGTGCTGCGCCAACGCGTCACCTCCAAAGGCGGCACCACCTTTGCAGCCATCTCGAGCATGGAAGACAACGACGTGCGTGCGCTCTTCATTGACGCCATGTATGCAGCCCGTGAACGCGCCAAGGAACTCGGCGACGAGTTTGGCGCGGACTGAGTTTCTTTATCGGATGGCATAGCTGGCAGCAATGCCGGCAAATACCGCAAACCCCAGCCAGTGGTTCAGCCGGAAAGCCTTGAAACAGCCGTCGCGGCTGCGCGCGCGGATCAGCGTGAAATGCCACGCCACCTGGGCCAGCGCCACGGCAATGCCAATATAAAAAGGCACGCCCGGCACATAGTCCCTCAGCGCCAGCGTCCAGACGCTGATCGATGCCAGATAAAACAGCATGACCACCGGCACATCCCACATGCCCAGCGTGATGGCCGAGGTCTTGAGGCCCAGCTTCAAGTCGTCGTCACGGTCCACCATGGCGTATTCGGTGTCGTAGGCCAGCACCCAAAACAGGTTGCCCAGCATCAGCAGCCAGGCCAGCGGCGGGAGGTCGCCGCGCACCGCGGCAAAGGCCATCGGAATCCCCATGCCGAACGCAACGCCAAGCACCGCCTGCGGCATCGACACATAGCGCTTGGCATAGGGGTAGGCCAGCGTGACGGCCAGCGCGGCAGCCGACAGGCCCACCGTGGGGGCATTGGTGGTGAGCACCAGCGCAAAGGACAGCAGCGCCAGCAGCGCGCCCACCATCAGCGCCTCTTTCACCGTCACCGCGCCAGTGGTCACCGGCCGCGCAGCCGTGCGCTTGACGTGTTTGTCAAATTCGCGGTCAGCCACGTCATTGATACAGCAACCGGCACTGCGCATCAACACCGTGCCCAGCACAAAGACGCTGAGCAAATGCCAACCCGGAAAGCCGCCAGCCGCCACCCACAGCGCGCCCAGTGTCGGCCACAGCAACAGCAGCCAACCCGCAGGCCGGTCCCAGCGAATCAAGGCCAGGTACAAGTTCAATTTTTTACGCCAACGCATCGCTTCTCTCTCAGTTTCGCCAGTTCAGGCCATCAGGACAGGCGCCGCACGCCTGGCAATTCACAGGCATAAACGGCGTTGCGCAGGGCGGCAATGGCCTCATAGCGCGTAAAACTGCGCCGCCAGACCAGCACCACCCGGCGCATGGGCGGGTCGCCCGCAAAAGGCAGGTATTTCACATAGGCATCTTCATGGCGCCTGGCTTTGGCCGCCAGCGCCTCCTTGGGCACGCTCAGGCGCGGCACCAGGGTGACCCCCATGCCGGCAGCCACCATGTGCTTGATGGTTTCCAGCGACGAGCCCTCAAAACTCTTGCGAATGCCCTCGGTGTTGCTGGAAAAACGAGCAAATTCCGGGCAGACCTGCAGCACGTGGTCCCTAAAACAATGGCCGCTGCCGAGCAACAGCATGGTCTCGTTCTTCAACTCGTCACTGGTCACCTCGGTTTTGGCTGCCAGCGGGTGGTTGTAAGGCACGGCTGCCATGAAGGGTTCGTCGTAAAGCAGCGCCACCGCCAGTCCGGCGTCCGGAAAAGGCTCGGCCAAAATGGCGCAATCAATCTCACCGGTACGCAGCATTTCCAGCAACTTCACGGTAAAGTTTTCTTGCAGCATCAAAGGCATTTGCGGGGTTTTGGCAATCATCTGGCGCACCAGGTCCGGCAACAAATACGGGCCAATGGTGTAGATGATGCCCAGCGCCAGCGAGCCGCCCAGCGGGTCCTTGCCGCGCTTGGCAATTTCCTTGATGGCCGCCGCCTGCTCCAGCACACTTTGCGCCTGGCGCACGATTTCCTCGCCCAGCGGCGTCACGGCAACCTCATTGGCGCTGCGCTCAAACAGCTTCACATCCAGCTCTTCCTCGAGCTTTTTCACCGCCACCGACAAGGTGGGCTGCGACACAAAACACGCCTCGGCCGCCTTGCCAAAGTGCCGCTCACGCGCAACGGCAACGATGTATTTAAGTTCAGTCAGGGTCATGCTGCTATTTTCACCTACGGCGCGTTCAACCCGTGCATCAGGGTTTGTACCGACCCGGCATGCTGGTTGAGTTGATTTGAGTCAACCAAATACCCGACAAAGCCACTAGCATTCGAACAGGAGAATGCCCATGTTTGATTTACCCATCCGCCGCGTCATGGAACGCAAAAAATTCATCACCACGGCACCTGACACCCCGGTCAGCCAGGCGGCGCGCTTGATGGCGAGCAAGGACACAGGCGCCGTGCTGGTCGTTGAGGGCGATCAATTGATAGGCATCTTTACCGAGCGGGATGTGGTGTTTCGCGTCATCGCCCCGGGTCTCTCGCCGAAAGAAACCCTCCTGCGCGAAGTGATGACGAGCCATCCAAAAACTCTCGATCCGACACAATCCTACGGACACGCCCTGGTGATCATGCAGGAAAACGGCTTTCGCCACGTCCCCGTGGTCGAGAACGGTCACGCCATCGGTATTATTTCGTCGCGCAACGCGATGGACCCTGATCTGGAGGAGTTTGTCGCGGACCAACGCCGCCGTGAACACTACCGGTAGTGCAGTGTTCGATGCTTGGCGGCACAAATAAAAGCGATGCGTTTTGGCGCAGGGCAAGGCGCAAACCGCAGCGATAGCCATCGCTATCGCGAGGATTTGCAACGCCGCCATGCGCCAAAAGGCGCGGTTTTATGTGCCGCATAGCGTCGAACACTGCACCAGGCCGGCCGCCCCGTCGGTCCGTGGATCAGCCGCCGGTCAAGCGTTCAGATAATCGGTCTTGCCACCCAGCCAGCGCAGCACATGCTGTTCTG
>JALNWC010000372.1 GCA_023231075.1 Rhodoferax sp. | reverse complement strand
TCCGCTGGTGGGCGTGGCCGAAACCTGCGGTCTGACCGCGGGCCTGGTGCTGGTCAAGAATAAGCAGGACAAGACACTTTTTGCCGAAGAACTGGGCGTGGGCATGATGTGCCGACGCCATTGTTTCCAGCACGGCCTGATCATGCGCGCCGTGGGCGACCGCATGATCATTGCACCGCCATTGACCATGACCCATGCCGAGATTGATGAAATGATGCGACTGATTCGACTGGCCTTGGACCTGACGCACCAGGAATTGAGCCAAAAAGGGTTGATTTGAGCGTTTGGGTCAAAAATTGGCCTGGTCTGGTTTTTGCTAGACTTAAACTCGCGTTCCCTTCACCCTTCTTCTCTTACTCTCGGAGTGTTTTCATGATGAAAAAATACCTTTGGTCGTTCGCGCTGTCCGCCATCGTTTTGGCCGGTTGCGGCAAGAAAGAGGAGCCGGTCGCGGTCGCCCCGGCCCCGGTGGCCAGTGCCCCCGCAGCTGCGGCGGTCAATACCGAAGAAAAAGTGCTCAATATCTACAACTGGGCCGATTACATTCCAGAGGGCATGATCGCCAGCTTCGAGAAGGAAACCGGGATCAAGGTGAACTACGACACCTTCGAGACCAACGAGGCCCTGCATGCCAAGCTGGTGGCGGGCAATTCGGGCTACGACATCGTGGTGCCGGGCTCGGTGTTTGCCAAGCCGCAAATTGAAGGCGGCCTGTTGCAGGCGCTGGACAAGGCCCAGATCAAAAACCTGGCCAACCTCGACCCCGCCATCATGGCCACCCTGGCCGCCAAGACCGACCCCGGCAACAAGCACCTGGTGCCCTGGGCCTGGGGCTTCACCACGGTCGGAATCAACAAGACCAAAGTCGCCAAGGCCCTCGGCAAAATGCCGATGCCGGAAAACGCCTGGGACCTGGTGTTCAAACCTGAATACACCAGCAAACTCAAATCCTGCGGCATTGCCTACCTGGATTCACCCACCGAGATCATTCCCGTGGCCCTGCATTACATCGGCAAGGACGCTTACTCCAACGATGCGGCTGACTACAAGCTGGCCACCGAGATGCTGGCCAAGGTGCGCAAGGACGTGCGCATCTTCAGCTCGACCATGATCGACGACGTCGCCAGCGGCAAGGCCTGTGTGGCCATTGGCTGGTCGGGGGACATGAACATTGCCGCGGTGCGCGCCAAGGAGAACAAGTCCAAGGATGAGATCGAAGCGCTGTTGCCCAGCACCGGCGCGCTGATCTTCTTTGACACCATGGCCATCACCAAGGATGCCAAGCACCCCAACAACGCCCACGCCTTCATTGACTTCTACCTGCGTGCCGAGAACGCCGCGCGCATGAGCAACGAAATGAACTACCCCACGGCCAACAAGGCGGGCGTGCCGCTGGTCAAGCCGGAAATTGCCAACAACAAGACCATCTTTGTCGAGGCCGACTATTTCGCCAAAATGATCCCGCCCAGCAGCTTCAGCAACGAAGCCCGTGAAGCCATGGCCAACGCCTACAACAGCTTCAAAAAAGGCAACTAAACCCGGCCTTGATCGGGCCGCAGGGCTGTTTGTACGTCAGGTATGAACAGCCCTTTTTTTTGTGACGGGTGTGATGTGCTGAACCAAAGGGTTGACCATGGCTGATGCGGGTAGCAAAAAAGACTATCTTGTGACCGAGAAACTCGTCAAGCGTTTCGACGAGTCGCTGGTGGTCGACGAGGTCGACCTGTCCATCAACCAAGGGGAAATCTTTGCCTTGCTGGGCAGCTCGGGTTGCGGCAAATCCACCTTGCTGCGCATGCTCGCGGGTTTGGAGACGCCGACTTCCGGGCGCATCCTGCTGGGGGGGCAGGACATGTCCAAACTGGCGCCCTACGAGCGCCCGTTCAACATGATGTTCCAGTCGTATGCCTTGTTTCCACACCTGGACATCTGGGAGAACATCGCCTTTGGCCTCAAGCGCGAGGGCCTGCCCAAAAACGACATCAAACAACGCGTCGGTGAAATGCTCGACCTGGTGCAGCTGACACCTTACGCCAAGCGCAAACCGCACCAGCTCTCGGGTGGCCAGCAGCAACGGGTGGCGCTGGCACGCAGCCTGGCCAAGAAGCCCAAAGTGTTGTTGCTCGATGAGCCGCTCGGTGCGCTCGACAAAAAGCTGCGCGAGCAAACCCAGTTCGAGTTGGTCAACATCATTGAAAAAGTGGGTGTGACCTGTGTCATGGTGACGCATGACCAGGAGGAAGCCATGACGATGGCCGGCCGCATTGCGGTCATGAGCAGCAGGGGCCGCGTGCTGCAGGTGGGCTCGCCGCAAGAGGTTTATGAGTACCCCAGCACCCGTTTTGTGGCTGATTTCATCGGCAGCGTGAACCTGCTTGATGGCAAGCTCAGCATTGATGAGACGGATCGCTGCGCGGTGCAGACAGCCATTGGCGAAATCCACGTGGGTCACAGCCTCAGTGGCGCTCTGGGCATGCCCGTGGCCGTGGCGGTACGCCCAGAAAAAATCAGCATCGGCAAACAAGCTCCCAAGGGTCAGAGCCATAACCTGTTCAACGGACGGGTCAAGGAAATCGCCTATTTTGGCTCGCACAACACCTATATTGTGGTCACGCCCCAGGGCTACCGCATGAAGATCACTGAGCCCAACGGCTCCCACCTGAACTTGCTCGACATCACCTGGGAAGATGAGGTGTTTTTCTGGTGGGACGACACCGATGCGCTGGTGTTGCGCGACTGACCCACGGAGACCATTGCGATGACCATGCTTTCGCTCAAGGTGCCCGGCCGACGGTTTGTGATCGGCGTGCCCTATACCTGGCTTGTGGTGTTTTTTCTGCTGCCCTTTTTGATCCTGCTCTACATCAGCTTTGTCGATATTGGCAACGACATTTCGCCGTTCAAGCCGATCTGGGATGCAGAGGCCGGCGTACTCCATTTGAAATACGAAAACTACTTGTCCATTTTTCGATCAACTGACGACGGTCAGTTGGGCCAGACGATCTACATTGAAGCCTATCTGCGCTCCCTCTGGTACGCGCTGTGCACGGCGGTGCTGTGTCTGGTGATTGGTTACCCGTTCTCCTATTTCATCGCCCGGTCCAAGCCGAGCGTGCGCCCAGCGCTGCTGATGATGGTGATGTTGCCGTTCTGGACCTCATTTTTGCTGCGCGTGTACGCCTGGAAAGGCATTCTGGCCGATCAGGGCCTGGTGAATCAGGTGCTGATGGCCTTGGGGCTGATCACCGAGCCGATCCAGATGCTCTACACCAATGTGTCGATGCTGGTCGGCATGACCTATGTGTACTTGCCCTTCATGGTGCTGCCGCTTTACGCCAACCTGGTCAAGATGGACGTTCGGCTGCTCGAAGCCGCCTACGACCTCGGCGCCTCACCCTTCAAGACGTTCTGGCTGGTGACCGTGCCACTGTCCAAGGCCGGCATCATTGCCGGCTTCATGCTGGTGTTCATTCCCTGCGTGGGTGAGTTTGTGATTCCGTCGCTGCTCGGTGGGCCAGAAAACATCATGATTGGACGCGTCATCTGGGATGAGATGTTCACCAGCAACAACTGGCCGCGCGCGACCGCCCTGGCCGTGGTCATGATCGGCCTGATTGTGGTACCACTGGCCATTTA
>JALNWC010000371.1 GCA_023231075.1 Rhodoferax sp. | reverse complement strand
GCTGAGGCGGTGCAAAAAGTCAGCGCGTTTGACCGCGAGTCGCTGGTGCTGCCGCTGGTGCAGGCAACACGTCTTGAAACCGGTCAAACCCTGGCCAGTGCCGGCGACCGCGCCCAACAACTCACCCGTGTGCTGCGCAATGCCTTGCACACCGCGCTCGCCAAACTCCAGCACGGTCAGGTTTTGCTGGCCACCATCGGCGCCACGGCGCCTTTTGTCGGTCTGCTGGGCACGGTGTGGGGCATCTACCATGCGCTCATCGGCATCGCCAGTGCGGGCCAGGTCACCATCGACAAGATTTCCGGCCCGGTGGGCGAGTCGCTGATCATGACCGCGGCGGGTCTGATGGTGGCCATTCCGGCCGTGCTGGCCTACAACGTGCTGGGCCGTGCGGTGGCGCGTCTGGAGGCCGAGCTCGAAGGCTTTGCCCGTGACCTGCGCGAACTCGGCAGCACCGGTGCGGTAGCGGCCTGAGCACTGCCATGGCATTTGGCCGTTTGGACCGTTCCCAGGGTGCGCAGCCCATGAGCGACATCAACATGACGCCGCTGATCGACGTGATGCTGGTGCTGGTGGTGATCTTCATCATCACCGCGCCCTTGCTGGCCAGTTCCATCAAGCTTGATTTGCCCAAAACCGATGCGGCACGAGCGGGTGATGCGCCCCAGTCGGTGACCGTGGTGGTGGACGCTGCGGGTCAAACTTACCTCAAGGACCAGGCGATTGCCCTGGACGAATTGGCGCGTCAACTCACCCTGACGGCCCAGGCCAACGCGCAGACCGAAGTGTTGCTGCGTGCCGACAAAACCGTGCCCTATGGCCGCATCGTCGAGGTCATGGGCGCAGCCCAGACCGCAGGCTTGAATCGCATTGGTTTTGTCGCCGATGCGCCTGCGCCCGGCGCCAAACCCTAAAATTCATCCCCTACCCAGGCCTTTGCGGCGCATGTGCCGCCTTTTCAGATCCTTATGCAAGACAAATACCAACACCTTGAAGTTGAAGCCGCGGCCCAGGCCCATTGGGGCGCGGCAGACGCCTACCGCGTGACAGAAAACGCGGTCGATGCCAACGGCAAGACCAAGAAGAAGTTCTACGCCTGCTCCATGCTGCCTTACCCCAGCGGCAAGCTGCACATGGGCCATGTGCGCAACTACACCATCAACGACATGCTGACGCGCCAGTTGCGCATGCAGGGTTTTAATGTGCTGATGCCGATGGGCTGGGACGCGTTTGGCCTGCCGGCTGAAAACGCCGCGCTCAAAAACGGTGTGCCACCGGCGCAGTGGACGTTCGAGAACATCGCCTACATGAAGCAGCAGATGCAGGCCATGGGCCTGGCCATCGACTGGAGCCGCGAGGTCGCCACTTGCACGCCCGAGTACTACAAATGGAACCAGTGGCTGTTCCTGAAGATGCTGGAGCGTGGCATTGCCTACCGCAAGACCCAGGTGGTCAACTGGGACCCGGTGGACATGACCGTGCTGGCCAACGAGCAGGTGATCGACGGCAAGGGCTGGCGCACCGGCGCTGTTGTTGAGAAGCGCGAGATTCCGGGCTACTACCTCAAGATCACCGATTACGCCGAAGAATTGCTGGCCAACGTCACGGGCGACCGCATGCCGGGCTGGCCCGAACGCGTCAAGCTGATGCAGGAAAACTGGATCGGCAAGTCCGAGGGCGTGCGCTTTGCGTTCCCCTATGATTTTTCCAATCAAGCAGCCCCCACCCCAACCCTCCCCCAGGGGGGGAGGGAGCAGGACAATGACGAGGCTTCTGACTTGCTCCTTCCCCCGTTGGGGCAAGGCAGGGATGGGGGCTTCCCCCTGCAGGGCAAGATGTATGTCTTCACCACCCGCGTCGACACCATCATGGGCGTCACGTTTTGTGCCGTGGCCGCCGAGCACCCGATTGCAAGTTACGCAGCCCAAAGCAACCAGGGCCTGGCCGCGTTCATTCGGGAATGCGCACACGGCGGCACCACCGAAGCCGAACTCGCCACGCAAGAGAAAAAGGGCATGGCCACCGGCCTGTTTGTCACCCACCCGTTGACCGGCGACCAGGTCGAGGTCTGGGTCGGCAACTACGTGCTGATGAGCTACGGCGACGGTGCCGTCATGGGCGTGCCCGCGCACGACGAGCGCGACTTTGCCTTTGCCCTCAAATACGGCTTGCCGATCAAGCCGGTGGTGGCGGTGAATTCTGAGACCTTCGATACGTCCGTCTGGCACGACTGGTACGCTGAAAAAGGCGCGGGCATCGCCATCAACTCCGGCAAATACGATGGCCTGAATTTCAAGGCCTGCGTCGATGCGGTGGCGGCTGACCTGGCGGCGCTGGGTCTGGGCGAGAAAAAAATCACCTGGCGCCTGCGCGACTGGGGCGTGAGCCGTCAGCGTTACTGGGGCACGCCGATTCCGATCATCCATTGCCCTGAGCACGGCGCCGTGCCGGTGCCGGAAAAAGACCTGCCGGTGGTGCTGCCGGATGACTTGGTGCCCGACGGCTCGGGCAACCCGCTCGACAAATGCGAGGCCTTTCACGCCGATGTCACCTGCCCGGTGTGCGGCCAGGCGGCGCGGCGCGAGACCGACACCATGGACACTTTTGTCGACAGCTCCTGGTACTTCATGCGCTACTGCGACCCGAAAAATAGCGAAGCCATGGTGGCCGACGGCGCTGACTACTGGATGCCGATGGACCAGTACATCGGCGGCATCGAGCACGCCATCCTGCACCTCTTGTATGCGCGCTTCTGGACCAAGGTGATGCGCGACCTCGGCCTGGTCAAGGTCGACGAGCCCTTCACCAAGCTGCTGACCCAGGGCATGGTGCTGAACCACATTTACTCACGCCGCACCGACAAGGGCGGCAAGGACTACTTCTGGCCGCAAGACGTGGAGCACGTCTTCGACGAGGCCGGCAAGGTCACCGGCGCCCGCCTGATCAAGGCGGTGGGCGACTTGCCCGTCGGCACGGCCATCGACTACGAGGGCGTGGGCACCATGTCCAAGTCCAAGAACAACGGCGTCGATCCGCAGGACCTGATCGAAAAATACGGGGCCGACACGGCGCGCCTGTACACCATGTTCACCGCGCCGCCCGAGGCCACGCTGGAGTGGAACGACGCCGCGGTCGAAGGCAGTTACCGCTTCCTGCGCCGGGTCTGGAACTTTGGTGTCAAGCTGTCGGCCACGTCTGCAGATACCCTCAGCGCCAACCTGGCGTCGGCGGGCGGCCCGACAACGGTGACTTTCGGCAAGGAGGCCCGGGCCCTGCGCCTGGAGATCCACACCGTGCTCAAGCAGGTGGATTACGACTACCAGCGCATGCAGTACAACACCGTGGTCAGTGGCGCCATGAAAATGATCAATGCGCTGGAAAATTTTGCCCCCACGCTCGGCGCTGGCGTGTCCTCGCTGCCCCCCGAGGGAGCCCTCCCGGCCAGGGGCGGCCCGTCGCCGGTCGTCAAGGCCGTCGACACGGCCGGAGCCCAGGTCGCGCTGATCGAGTGTTTTGGCATCTTGCTGCGCTGCCTGTACCCGGTCACACCGCACATCGCCCACAGCTTGTGGTCCGGGCTGGGTTATGCCGCAGCCCTGGGCGATTTGCTCGACGCCCCCTGGCCCCAGGTCGACCCCG
>JALNWC010000370.1 GCA_023231075.1 Rhodoferax sp. | reverse complement strand
GCGAGCTGGTTGGCCTGGCGCGCGTTGTCGGCGTTTTGCTTGACCGTGCTGGTGAGCTCTTCCATCGAGGCAGCGGTCTCTTCGAGCGAGCTGGCCTGCTGTTCGGTGCGCGAGGACAGGTCCTGGTTGCCTGCCGCGATCTGGCTGGAGGCGGTGGCGATGGTGTCGGTGCCGGTGCGCACGTCGGAGACGATCTTCACGAGGTTTTCCTGCATGGCTGACAGGGCTTGCAGGAACTGGCCGATTTCATCTTTGGTGGAAACACTCACACGCTGCGTCAAGTCACCCGCGCCAATGCGTTGCGCTGCAACAAGTGCGGTATTGAAACCGCGGGCAATGCTGCGCGAGAGACTCAAACTAATGAAGACAGCAATAGCGAGGGCGACCACCAAAAGCAGTGCTCCCACCACATAAAGTTGTCTAAACACTTCGTTGACTTCCCGCTCGGCTGCGTGGGCATTGGCGGCTTCCCCGTCAACCAGCAGCTGCGTGGTACGAATGTAGTCTTCCGTGATAGGCACGAATTTGCTTTGCACCAAGTCACGGGCACCAGCGTCGTCACCGGCAGCCTTCAGGGCGTTGGCCTGGTCGCGGACTGCAAGCCATGCCTTGCGTACCTCCCCCACATCGTCGGCCCGCTTTCTGGACTCGCCGCCCTGCACCTTGGCTAGAAAAGCATTTTGCGTCTCGGTTGTCTCGCGCGTTGTAGCGGCCATTGACTCCTTGAAGAAGTCGAGCATGCTCCCACCCTCTGAATAGACTACCGCCAGAGAGCGCGCGGAGTTTTGCCGCACATGCCCCTGCCAGTTGCTCGCCAACTGCAACAAGTCGGTAGAACGCGCCATGCGCGTCATTGCTTCGGCGGCCATTTCCACACGCCAGGCGGTAACGCCCGTCAGCACAAGGAAGACCGCGATGATCACGGAAAAACCAAGATAAAGGCGGGTGGAAATTTTCAGGTTGCTCATTACTTCTCCAAAAATCAGTGCGTTGTTTCCACAACCAGGCCCATCCCGGCACTGGTCATGAGTTTGTCAATATCCACCAGAGTAAAACAGACTGCCTCCCATGTTTAACGGCCATTTCCGAAAAATCTTTAGGAGCCATCCGGTCCCGCAACGACCGGCCGTTCAGCGGCATCGGCGAATTGCCTGCGTTGCGGCGCTGCCGAAACCCTGGATCCGCCGCCACGATGGCGCGGCTGAAGCTCATTCTTCAACTGAATGACCGCCACGTCGACTTTGCTCGAAGCCCGGGCAAAGTCGGTATGACTTCCCAATTGCTGCTCTGCCGCGTCATAGTCGCCGCGATTGATCATGGCGGCCACCTTGCCGGCTTCATGGTGAAACGCGCGATGCGCGCCTACCAGAGTCACAAACGAGACATGGCCGCCATACCTGGACCGACCGGGACCGTGCACCCATTGACCCAGTTCACAGCAGTCGTCTCTGCCTATCGTTTCGGCATCCATTGAGTCCCTATGACGGATGGCTGTCCGCAATTTAGCGCGCCAGTCAACATGCGCCTTGATGGCGTTGTCGAGGTTGATGCCAAGGAAGGAAGCACCCGCTTCAGAGGACGCGCCAGCCGCTCCGCCAAGCCCCATGGAGATTGAATGTGCGGCCCCCGAAGAGGGCGCGTCCGACGGCTTGAAGACGCTGACCACCTGCGACAGGCCGCTGGCCTGCTCCTGCAGGGAGGCCGCCGCAGCGGCAGATTCTTCGACCAGCGCGGCGTTCTGCTGCGTCACCTGGTCCATCTGCGTGATCGCCTGGCTGATCTGCTCGATGCCCGAGGTTTGCTCCTGGCTCGCAGTCGTGATCTCACCCATGATGTCGGTCACGCGCTTGACGCTGCTGACAATCTCTTCCATGGTCTTGCCGGCCTGAGCCACCTGCTGGCTGCCCGCTTCGACCTTGTCCACCGAGTCGTCGATCAGGATCTTGATCTCCCTGGCCGCCGCCGCACTTCTCTGGGCCAGGTTTCTGACTTCGGCGGCCACCACCGCAAAGCCTCGGCCCTGCTCGCCGGCACGCGCCGCTTCAACGGCCGCGTTCAAGGCCAGGATGTTGGTCTGGAAGGCGATGCCGTTGATCACGCCGATGATGTCGACGATCTTGTGCGACGAGGTGTTGATGGCCCCCATGGTGTCCACCACCTGCGACACGACCGTGCCGCCTTTGACCGCGACTTCCGAGGCGGACACGGCGAGCTGGTTGGCCTGGAGCGCATTGTCGGCGTTTTGCTTGACCGTGCTGGTGAGCTCTTCCATCGCTGCGGCCGTCTCTTCGAGCGAGCTGGCCTGCTGTTCGGTGCGCGAGGACAGGTCCTGGTTGCCCGCCGCGATCTGGCTGGAGGCGGTGGTCACAGCTTCGACGCTGGCGCCGATGTCCGCGACGACCGCCAACAGGTTGGCGCTCATCTGATTCAAGGCGCGCAGCAAGGGTTTGGTCTCGTCATAGGTATGAATCTCGAACTTGACGAGATCACCCCCGGCAATGGCACGTGCCACTTTGGTGGCCTTCTCCAGGGAGCGGGACACCGCACTGACAAGAAAATAGCCAAAGCCAGCCCACGCCAGCGAAGAGACAACGATGCCTGCCGCGAGCACATCGGGCACCCAGCCGGCCTTGCCCGATGACATGGCAAGCAGGCTAACCTCGCGCCAAGTCAGCGCGCCCAGCGTCAGCGTCAGGGTGGCCGCCAGGGCCGTTGATCCAACGACCCGTTGCGAAAACGGAATTCGGCGCAGGTTCGCCATGGGAGCGAGCCACAGCGACTGAACAACTTCACCTTGACGGATCCTCGGCCCACCTGCGTGGTCATCCCTGAGCTGATGGTATATCTGCTCAGCCTCGGCCACCTGTGCCGGTTCGGGTTTGTTGCGCACCGACATGTAACCCTGGGTCACACCCTTCTGGCGTATCGGGCTGACGTTCGCCTGCACCCAATAGAAGTCACCGTTCTTGCGCCGGTTCTTGACCAGACCCGTCCATGGCAAGTCGCTGGCCAGTGTATTCCACATGTCGGCAAAGGCCTCTGCCGGCATGTCGGGGTGGCGGACGATGTTATGCGCCTTGCCTATTAGCTCATCGCGGCCAAAGCCACTTGCCTCGACAAATGCCTGGTTCGCATAGGTGATGCGCCCTTTGAGGTCGGTGCGAGACACCAGTGTACTGTCCTGGGGAATGATGTATTCGTGGGTCGTCACCGGTAAATTGACACGCATGTTAAAACTCCTGCCAGTCCCCGCCCCCGGAGGTGGCGGCCGTGGTCATCGCCAGTGGCCGTGACGGCGAAGGCTCACGGTCCTGCCTCGGCTTTGACGCCGCAATGGCGGACCTGGCAGGCGCTGGCTGCATGGACCCGGCTCTCTGATAGAGGGCGGCTGCACGCCGGGTTGAGGCGCCCTGGCTGACCTGGTTCTGATCGAGCCTGAACACGCTGACCACCTGCGACAGGCCGTTGGCCTGCTCTTGCAGGGAGGCCGCCGCTGCGGCAGATTCTTCGACCAGCGCGGCGTTCTGCTGCGTCACCTGGTCCATCTGCGTGATCGCCTGGTTGATCTGCTCGATGCCAGCGGTCTGCTCCTGGCTGGCCGCCGTGATCTCGGCCATGATGTCGGTCACGCGCTTGACGCTGCTGACG
>JALNWC010000369.1 GCA_023231075.1 Rhodoferax sp. | reverse complement strand
GAGTTGTTGGGCGCGGTCGCCGGCACTGGCCAGGGTTTGACCGGTTTCAAGACGTGTTGCCTGCACCAGCGGCAGCACCAGCGACTCGCGGTCAAACGCGCTGACTTTTTGCACCGCCTCAGCAACTGAACCGGATTGCCAAAAAGCCGCAACGCAGCGCGCAATATCACGACTGGCACGACGCAACAGCCAGATTTTCCAGAGAATGACCACCCAGCTGGCCACCGACATGGCCAGCAGCAGCAGGGCGACGCCGCGTGCCAGCGCGTCACCTTGCCAGAAAAGCTGGACCAGATTCATTTCAGATCGAGCACGTCGGCCATGTCGAACAGCCCGCTCTTGCGGCCACGCAGGAAACGGACGGCACGCAGGCTGCCCTGAACATAGGAGACCCGGCTGGAGGACTTGTGGCTGATCTCGATGCGCTCGCCGGTGCCGGCAAACAGCACGGTGTGGTCACCCACAATGTCACCCCCGCGGATGGTGGCAAACCCGATGCTGGACGGGTCACGCTCGCCGGTGACACCCTGGCGCGCATACACGGCACAGTCTTTCAGGTCACGGCCCAGCGCATCCGCAATGACTTCGCCCATTTTCAGCGCGGTGCCCGAAGGCGCATCGACCTTGTGGCGATGGTGTGCTTCGATGATTTCAATGTCGTATCCGGTATGGAGCGCCTTGGCCGCCATTTCCAGCAGTTTGAGGGTGACATTGACGCCCACGCTCATGTTGGGTGCCATGACGATGGCGATGTCTTTGGCAAGCTCGGCAATTTGCTGCTTTTGTGCTTCGCTGAAGCCGGTGGTGCCAATGACCGCGTTGACGCCGAGTTCACGACAGACCTGCAAGTGCGCCATCGTGCCCTCGGGGCGGGTGAAGTCGATCAGGGCCTGGGCATGGCTCAAGCCGGTGTGCAGGTCCGCACTGATGGCGATGCCGCTGCTCAGGCCCATGGCGGCCGCCGGGTCCAGGCCCACGGCGGGGCTGGTAGCCACATCGAGGGCCCCGCTGAGCTGACAATCGTCAGCCAGAGAAATGGCCTCGATCAGCATGCGGCCCATGCGGCCGCTGGCGCCGGCCACACAAATGCGGTGGAGTGAGGAGTCAGTCATGTCGGGAATCAGTTGGCGCTGCTTTCCAGCGGCGGGTAGCTCGCAGGGAGGGGCGGCAGGGGCTTGGCCACAGGTACGGCGGTCACCGCTGTGGCTTTGAGGCTTTCTTCGGACATTTCCAGCACAGGCATCTTGCGCGTTTCGCGGCCGGAATCCAGCGAGGCCACGAATTCTGCCTCGCTTGGCAACGCATCCGCCTCAATCTTCGTCAAAAGATCGCCCTCGAAAAACACGGTGACGCGACGTGATTGGGGCTCGACGCCCTGACGCCTGAAGGTAAAGACATAGTCCCAGCGGTTGTCGTGAAAAATACTGACCAGCAAGGGCGTGCCCAGAATATCGCGCACCTGCAGGCGGCTCATGCCGGGCGTGAGCGCAGCGGCTTGCTCACGCGAGACAAAATTGCCTTGCACAATGTCAATTTTGTAGGGGGTCACCACACTGACCACACGGTTGCTGACCTGGTCCAGGCTGCCACACGCGGTCAGGCCGACAAGCAGCAAACCTGTCAAACTCAGGCAAAAGGAACGAAGCAGAGACTTGGACATGGGCGAAGTGGGTAACAAAGAATCGGTGGATTGTACGGGTTAGCCCCTTGGGAACGTGAGCACCAGACCCGCCCGTGCGCCCGGCTGTCAGCCAGGCTCATTCATTGCGAGGCGATGGCGTTCGACGAAGTCCTTGTAAGTATCGACGCCGCGCATTTGCAGAATCGTGTTGCGCACGGCCGCCTCGACCAGCACGGCAATGTTGCGCCCCGCCACCACCTGGATCACCACTTTGCGCACCGGCACATCGAGCACATCCTGCACCAGAGGCTCATAGGGAATGCGCTCGTAGTCCCGCTCCATGGTCTCGCGGCGCACCAGGTGGACGATGAGTTGCAAGCGCTTTTTGCGCCGCACCGCGGTCTCGCCAAAGATACCGCGAATGTCGAGCAAGCCGATGCCGCGCACTTCGAGCAAATTGAGCAACAACTCGGGGCAGCGCCCCTCAATCGTGTCCTGGTTGATGCGGTACAGGTCGACGGCATCATCAGCCACCAGACCGTTGCCGCGCGAGATCAGCTCCAGCCCCAGTTCACTTTTACCCAAACCGGACTCGCCTGTGATCAGCACACCCAGGCCCAGAATGTCCATGAACACGCCATGCATGGTGCAGCGGTCGGCGAAATGCTTGGATAGATAGGCGCGCAGTACGTCAATGACAAAGGCCGATGAGTCGTCGGTGGCAAACATCGGAATCTGCGCCTGCTCGCACATGGAGGTCAGCCCTTTCGGCGCCTTCTGCCCGTCTGCCAGCACCAGCACCGGTGGTTCCAAAGTGACGATACGGGCGATACGGCGCGAGCAATCTTCAGGCGTGGCGTTGACCAGGTAAGCGACTTCGCGTTCACCCAGGATCTGTACCCGGTAGGGATGGATGTAATTGAGGTAGCCCACCAGATCGGCGCCGGAGCGGGCGGCACGCACCGCCAGTTCGTCAAATCGCCGCTCGGAAGCACCGAGGCCGGCCACCCACTCCCAGCGCAGATTGGCGCGAAAGGCCTCGAACAGGACGTCGGCGCTGATGACATTGGGCTTCATGACAGGCGCTCCGACTCAGGTCAATCCAGGGCAGGCATGCAAAAGGCTCAAGCCGATTGCCAGTTGGCAATGCGCTGGTAGAGCTCCGCGGCATCCTGAAGGGTCAGGAGTTGCTCGCGCAAGCTGGCATCGCTGAGCATTTCTGCAATTTCGGACAAGATTTCCAGATGTTTCTGGGTGGCCGCTTCCGGCACCAACAAAAAAATCATCAGGCCCACGGGCTGATCGTCGGGAGAATCAAAGCCGATGGGCTTGGCCAACTGGATGACGGCCGCCATGGGCGCCTTGAGTCCCTTGATGCGTCCATGCGGAATGGCCACGCCATGCCCCAAACCGGTAGAGCCCAGGCGTTCCCTTGAAAAAAGGCTGTCAGTCACCAGGGCGCGGCTCAGGCCGTGCAGATTTTCAAACAACAAGCCCACCTCTTCAAAAGCTCTTTTCTTGCTGGAAACGTCCACTTGGACCAGTACTTGTTCAGCCGAGAGGATGGAAGCGAGTCGATTCATGATGGTCTTTGAAGGTGCACGATAAAAATTTGGCACAAAAAAAGCCGCACGCACTTGCGGGCGGCTCGGAAGATTCTAATTTACATCAAACGCTAATTTACATCAAACGCTTGGGCGCGTCATGATGGTGCGATTGCAAACGGTCCTTGTGGCGTACCACCTGGCGGTCGAGTTTGTCCACCAGTTCATCCACCGCGGCGTACAGGTCGGCGTGCGCGCTTTCGGCAAACAACTCGATGCCCTTGATGTGGATATTGCATTCTGCTTTTTGCCGGCGTTCCTTTTCCTTCATGTTTTCCAGAGTCAGCAACACCTTGACGTCCACCACCTGGTCAAAATGCCGCTTGATCCGATCCAGCTTGCTGGTCACGTAACTGCGCAAGGCAGGGGTTACTTCCAAATGGTGACCGCTGATCGTCAAGTTCATAAAAGCCTCCTAAGCTCCTG
>JALNWC010000368.1 GCA_023231075.1 Rhodoferax sp. | reverse complement strand
CGGGGTCATCTCGCCTTTGCCCGCCGCGGCGCTTGCACGCCGCGCTGGCACCTTGATTGATGAACTGGCGGCCCGGCTCGCGCCCTCTGGCCTGCCATCTGATGTGCAACACATTGTTGACGTGGCGGTGCGTGCCGGCATGGGTGAGAGTGATCCCAACTGGATCTGGCTCTTGCCAGTATTGTTGCGCCAGGTGCCTGCTGCAGCCATGCGCATCGAATTTGAAGCGCTGTCTGGTGCATTGGTCAAAGGTGCGCCGGGGCTGGCAAAAGGACCTGGTCACGATGATGACAGCCTTGAGTCGATTGTGGTCATGATGACTGCCATGCGTGGGGAACTGCAAAAATTCCCGCGCCGTGTCGGTGAGACGCTGAAACCTGCAGTTGCTGAGGCGGTAGTGGATGCTTTGGAGGCTGCGCCTGGGCGGGTCAAAGTTGACCTGGATGATGCCAAGCTCCTGGCTGCAGCCCGCGAGGCATTCATGTCGCTTTACGTGTTGGCCGCTGTCGGGTTGGGTGCGTTTTCAACCGTGGCGGCTTTCATCATCGGCTCCAAATTTGGGTGACGGGGGGCGCCGTGCTTGAGCTCTTGATGATGTGTGCACCCGCCGTCGATCCGGTCACCATGGCCGCTGTTGTGAAGCAGGAATCCGGCGGCCAGCCCTGGGTGGTCAACAACAACACGACAAGAAAATCAATGGCCTTTGCGTCCAAAGCTGTGGCCGTGGCCGCTGCGGTGGCGGCTGTCGGCCGTGGCGAAAGTGTTGATATGGGGTTGGCACAAATTAATAGCAAAAATTTGCCCGCGCTGGGGTTGACTGTGGAACAGGTGTTCGACCCCTGCACCAACATTGCTGCCGGGGCAAACATTCTGGCTGCGAGCTATGGAAGAGCCGGCTCGCTCGGCGGCGCCTTGAGCATTTACAACACCGGCCGGTCTGATTCGAAAATTGGTGTTGCCTACGCACAAAAAGTCTTTCAACAAGCCGGCGTGAAGGTGCCCGGGATACCTGGTGGCCAGCTGGCAAAATTGCCTGAGATGTCTTCGTTTGCAGCCAAACCTGCTCTGGCGCAAGTGCGGCTGGCGGTTACGCCGTCGCCATCTGCCGCCGGGCTTTTGCCCTTGGGGGCGGTTTTGCAGCCCGCAACTTGGCGTTGAAGCGCCTTTGGGCACTGGCCACAATTTCTTTTTTGAGCTGGGATAAAACGGCTCTGCCATTGGCACCCGTGAAACCGAAAGCGTCACCCAGGTCGCTACCCGCCAAATTGTTCAGTTCGTCAATTTGATCCAGTTCACCGGAAAACGCCTCTTCAAATTGCAAACGCTGCTCAAACTGGTCGGCCATTTCATCCGGTGATTCAATTTCGTCCTGAATGTCGATCTTGCCTTCATCCTCCTTTTCATCCGCCCCACCAAACCGTCTTCCACTGCCACCCAGACTTTCCAGGTTATTGCCCCTGATTTTGTGCTTGAGCAACTCAAAGAGTGCGCCTTCATGTCCTGGTTGAAAAATGTCCAGGTTCTTGCCCTCAGACTCTCTGGCGAGATAAAAAATAATAATTTCCTGCACAATATCACGGGCATCTTCACGCAATTTGAAAGCCCACTTTTTCGACAATGATTCAAAGTGTTTGACATCCATTGAGTACCACCTTTCTGGATCAACAGATAACTACGCTGCGTGCGGCATTTGAAAGTTATTGGCTTTGATTAACTTGTCAATCTGCTTCTGAAGTAACAATGGCAATTCGGTCAATTCATTCATACGTTTGAATCCTGAAGCCAGTGCCTTGAGCGCAGCCTGGAGTGCCTTGACAGTAATCTTCCATGTGCGGGCTTGACCCAGTTTTTGCCAGGTTCGGCTCAGTAAGAATGCCTTTTGAAGCAGCTTTTGGTATGCCTGATATTTTTTGACTGCAGCGACAAACGCCGAATCACTGTTGCATACCGTCTTCAGGGTTTGCAAGTTTTTTAAATCACTCGCACTCGCTGTTTTGATAATGCCGTTGGCGACGTCTGCTACCTTCATTTCTATCCCTTGAAAATGTGTTGATGTCTGTAAATATACAGAGTGGCCACAATTTCACAAGCAGAATAAATAGCCAAAAATAAGGCAAGTGTCTGGCCAATATGGAGACATCTGACAGCAAGTAAAGAATCGAAATACCCAAGCTACCTTGAAGGTCTTTGAACTCGGCACGCATTCAAAAATTAGGGACAACAGGGTGCTTGCAAGTGCTTGCGGATGGCCTGTATTCAGGCATGAAGATCCACCCCACCACGTCAGGCCAGGAGTTTCACCGCCGCTCTGACGATGCGCTTCGGCGAGCCCTGGGGACCGACATCCTTGCTGCGCTGGCCGATGATCAGGTAGTCGAGATCATGCTCAACCCGGCGGGAGATCTGTGGACGGATTCCCATGCAGGTGGCATGCAATGCATTGGCAGGATTGACCGTGTGCGTGCCATGTCGATTGTTGCCACGGTGGCAGCCATGCTGGGAACCACGGTCACACCGGACAACCCGATTCTGGAATGCGAATTGCCGCTGGATGGGTCGCGCTTCGAGGCCTTGATTCCGCCGGTTGTACCGGCACCTACGTTTGCCCTGAGAAAAAGGGCAAAGCTGATCTTTAGCCTGGCGGACTATGTCAACACGGGAGTGATGACCGGGCTGCAAGCCACATTGATCAAAGCCGCTGTTGCCGACAGAAAAAATATCTTGATTGCAGGTGGCACAGGAAGCGGCAAAACGACCTTGGCCAACGCGGTGTTGAACGAGATTGCCGTCATTTCACCAGATCACCGAATCGTCATTATTGAAGACGTGCTGGAACTGCAGTGCACCGTCAAAAACACGGTGTTTTTGAGAACCTCTGCAACGATTGATCAAGTCAGTTTGTTGCGAGCCACGCTTCGCTTAAGACCGGACCGGATTGTTGTTGGCGAAGTCAGGGACAAGTCGGCTCTGGCGCTGCTCAAGGCCTGGAACACGGGGCATCCTGGAGGCGTCGGCACGGTTCATGCAAATTCAACGGGCACCGCTTTGATCAGAGTGGGTCAGCTGATTCAGGAAGCAGGGGTGCCTGCTGCACCAGAACTCATCAGCGAAGCGGTCGATATGGTGATCTCGATCAGCAGAAATTCAAGCGGCCGAATGATCGATGAAGTGGCCGAAGTCATCAATTGGTCAAGTGCCGCGGGTTTTGAGCTGAGACGGCTTGGATAAGTTTTAGACCGAATCATGGACGCGGTACTTTATGAAAATTGATGATTTCTCTGACAACAGCGCCAATACTATTTTCATTCAAAAAACCTACGGGAAATTATTGCTGACCTTTGAGTTCATGATGGTCAGCGCCTTGCAACTTGACATCGTTGCCGGCAATTTTTATGGTCAGGCAGCATGTCTTGTGGTCGGCATGGTGTTTATCAAATTGGCACACCTTGCAACTCAATCAGGAATCGGTAAGGCATCTCAAATAGAGTACACGATTAAACAAAAAAACAGGATCAGGGATGATCATCAAGCAAATATTGCCAGGATATTGCGGCGAGCTGCAACCGCACGGGTTGTGGCGCAAACATCTATTTTTTGGTCTGCCTTAAAAGCAAATATTGCGGCTGACCTGCAGGTGCGCTCCATTGTCAAATCGGT
>JALNWC010000367.1 GCA_023231075.1 Rhodoferax sp. | reverse complement strand
CGTGTTGCTCATGTGCCGTGCCATGCGCAGCGGCAGCGTTTCCATGCCCTGCAAAATGAGCCAGGCCGAGTGCGGGCTCAAGGCCGCGCCAAAGTCGCGCCGGCCTTCGCGCCGCGCCCGCAGCAAAAATGCGCCGACGGTGGATTCTTCGGAAAACACCATGTTGTGAAAACCGTCGTAAGGCTGGCACAGCTCGGGGAAGCGCCCCGAGGCCTCCCAGTCGAAGCTGCCGCCATCCACCACCAGCCCACCAATCACCGTGCCGTGGCCGCTCAAAAATTTGGTGGCCGAGTGGTAGACCAGGTCGGCGCCGTGCTCGAACGGCCTCAAAAGCCAGGGCGTGGTCAGGGTCGAGTCCACCAGCAGCGGCACGCCGGCCTCATGGGCGATGGTGCTGACCGTGGGAATGTCGAGCACGTCGAGACCGGGGTTGCCCACGGTTTCGCCAAAGAAGAGCTTGGTATTGGGGCGCAGCGCGGCGCGCCAGCCATCGATGTCTCCGGGCTTGACAAACGTGGTGTCGATGCCGAAGCGGCGCAGCGTGTAGTGCAGCAGGTTCTGGCTGCCGCCATACAGCGCGGTGCTGGCCACGATGTGGCTGCCGGCGCCCATCAGCGTGGCAATGCTCAGGTGCAGCGCGGCCTGGCCGCTGGCCACCGCAATGGCGCCAATGCCGCCTTCGAGCGCGCTGATGCGCTGCTCCAGCACCGCGTTGGTCGGGTTGCTGATGCGGCTGTACACATGGCCGGCGCGTTCCAGGTTGAACAGCGACTGGGCGTGGTCGCTGGACTCGAAGACGAACGAAGTGGTGAGGTAAATGGGCAGCGCGCGGGCGCCGGTGGCGGGGTCGGGCGCCGCGCCCGCGTGCAGGGCAAGGGTGTCAAAACCGGGGTCGGAGTAGCCGGGCATGGGAGCCTTTCGGGGTGAACAGGGGCTTGGGGCCGCTATTTTTAAACAATTAGGCACAAGCTGATGGAAATCACTGATGGCGACGGCTGAATTGTGGGCTATATTTCCTTCAACTGATTCGGTCAGTCCTGACCCATCCAACACGAGGATCAACATGAAAGTCACTGATATCTTGCGCATCAAGGGCAGCACGCTTTACACGGTCTCTCCCGAGGAGTCCCTGGTCACCTCGCTCAAGCTCATGGAGGAGCGCGACATCGGTTCGCTGGTCGTCATGGAGCATGGCGAACTGGTGGGCATGCTCACGGTGAGGGAACTCACCAAAGTGCTGGTGAAAACCGGCGGAGTGATCGACAAGACCATTGTGCGCACCGCCATGGACGACTCGCCGCTGACCTGCACCACCGAGACCGACATGGACGAAGTGCGGCGCATGATGCTGGACCGCCACGCCCGCTACATGCCGGTCATGAACAAGAAAATGCTGATGGGCGTGATCAGCTTTCACGACGTGGCCCGCGCCGTGGTGGACAGCCAGAACTTCGAGAACAAGATGCTCAAGGCCTACATCCACGACTGGCCCGAAGGCCAGCAACCGGCTGACGCGCCCAAGCTCTAGTTTCAGGGCACTCGCCCACGTTGCGTCCGCTCTGGGATAATCTGGCCCCATGAGCGGCAATACCTTTGGCAACCTTTTCGCAGTCACCAACTTTGGTGAATCCCACGGCCCGGCCATTGGCTGCGTGATCGACGGCTGCCCGCCGGGCATGTCACTCAGCGAGGCCGACATCCAGCCCGACCTGGACCGGCGCCGCCCTGGCACCAGCAAGTTCGTCACCCAGCGCAACGAGCCCGATGCGGTCGAAATTTTGTCGGGCGTGTTTGATGGCAAAACCACCGGCACGCCAATTTGCCTGCTGATCAAAAACACCGACCAGCGCAGCAAAGACTATGGGCAAATCGTTCAAACCTTTCGCCCCGGCCACGCGGATTACAGCTATTTTCAGAAATACGGCATTCGCGACCCGCGCGGTGGCGGTCGCTCCAGCGCGCGGCTGACGGCACCCATGGTGGCGGCCGGTGCGGTGGCCAGGAAATGGCTGTTTGAGAAATACGGCACGGTGTTTCGCGGCTGCATGACGCAAATTGGCGAATGGCCCATTGCCTTCGAGTCGTGGCAGCATGTGCCGAACAACCCGTTCTTTGCGCCGGTGGCCGATGTCTCCAAGCTGGAGGCCTATCTGAGCGAGCTGCGCAAGGGCGGCGACTCCTGCGGCGCGCGCCTGCGTGTGTCGGCATCGAATGTGCCGGTGGGCCTGGGCGAGCCGCTGTTTGACAAGATGGACGCCGACATTGCCTACGCCATGATGGGCGTCAACGCCGTCAAGGGGGTGGAAATTGGCGCCGGTTTTGCCTGCGTGGCGCAACGCGGCAGCACGCACGGCGACTCGCTCAGCCCGCAAGGCTTCCTGGGCAACAACGCCGGTGGCGTGCTCGGCGGCATCACCAGCGGGCAAGACCTGGAAGTCTCGGTGGCGATCAAGCCCACCAGCTCCATTCTGACGCCGCGTGGCTCGATCGACATGGCCGGCCAGCCCACGGAAGTCGTCACCAAGGGCCGCCACGACCCCTGCGTCGGCATTCGCGCCACGCCCATCCTGGAAGCCATGCTGGCGCTGGTGGTGATGGAGCACGCGCTGCGCCAGCGCGCCCAGTGCGGCGATGTGCAGCACGTACTGCCGCCCATTGCCGCCCAGGCCTGAATGGAATCACACCATGAAAACCCCTGAACTGCTGGCCCCGGCAGGCTCGCTGGCCATGCTGGAAACCGCGCTGGCCTTTGGCGCCACGGCCATTTATGCCGGCCAGCCGCGCTATTCCCTGCGCGTGCGCAACAACGACTTTGGCGACATCGAGGTGCTCAAACAGGGTATCGACACGGCCCATGCCAAAGGCGCCAGGTTCTTTTTGGTCTCCAACATCTTCCCGCACGGCAACAAGATCAGGCACTACCTCGACAACATGGCGCCGGTGATCGCGCTCAAACCCGACGCCATGATCATGTCGGACCCCGGCCTGATCATGATGGTGCGCGAAACCTGGCCCGAGATGGAAATCCATCTGTCGGTGCAGGCCAACACGGTGAATTCCGCCGCCGTCCGGTTCTGGAAAACCGTGGGTATCCACCGCGTCATCCTGTCGCGCGAGCTGTCGCTGGACCAGGTGGCCGAAATCCGCCAGGCTTGCCCCGACACCGAGCTTGAAGTCTTTGTGCACGGCGCCCTGTGCATTGCCTATTCGGGCCGCTGCCTGCTGTCGGGCTACTTCAACCACCGCGACGCCAACCAGGGCAGTTGCACCAACTCCTGCCGCTGGGACTACAAGACGCAAAAGGGCGTGGTCGATGCCTCGGGCGATGTGCTCACGCGCCAGGCGGCCATGATGCGCGAGCGCGAACAGGACGAGCGCACCGGGGGTGGCGTATTGCCAGGCCAGGGCGACATTGAGCGCGCACCCGAAGCGGATCAGGTCTACATGCTGGAGGAAAGCCAGCGCGAGGGCAGTTACCTGCCGATCGAGGAAGACGAGCACGGCACCTACGTGATGAACTCCAAGGACTTGCGCGCCATCGAGCACGTCAGTCGCTTGGTGGAAATCGGTGTCGACTCACTCAAGATCGAGGGTCGCACCAAGAGCCCGTATTACGTGGCGCGCACGGTGCAAAGCTACCGCCGCGCCATCGACGACGCG
>JALNWC010000366.1 GCA_023231075.1 Rhodoferax sp. | reverse complement strand
GGCCGCTTGGCGGGCTCGCCCGGCAACGCGTCGATGCTCAGGCCGGCCGCCAGGCCGTAGTTGCGGAGGCCGGTCACATGTTTGGCCCCTTGCAGGCTGTGCACGGCGTTCTCAAAATACGGGCTCAGCGTCTTGACGCGTTCCACCATGCTTTCGCGCTCCAGGATGTCGAGCACCGCCAGACCCACGGCGCACGGCACCGGGTGCGCCGAGTAGGTGTAGCCGTGGGCAAATTCAAGCAGGTAGTCGGGGCCGCCCTGCGCCATGAAGGTGTCGTAAATGTCCTTGCTGGCCAGCACCGCGCCCAGCGGCTGGGCGCCGTTGGTGATCTGCTTGGCCACGTTCATGATGTCGGGCGTGACGCCAAAGGCCTCGGCGCCGGTGTACGCGCCCATGCGGCCGAAACCGGTGATGACTTCGTCAAAAATCAGCAGGATGTTGTGGGCGCTGCAAATCTCGCGGATGCGCTGCAGGTAGCCCACCGGCGGCACCACCACGCCGGCCGAGCCCGACATGGGCTCGATGATGACGGCGGCGATGTTGGACGCATCGTGCAGGGCGATGAGTTTGAGCAGGTCTTCGGCCAGCACCACGCCGTGCGGGCCTTCCGCCGGCGGCATGCCGCGGTGAAACACACCGGCGGGCGGCTGGGTGTGCGGCAGGTGGTCGGCCGCAATGCCCTGGCCAAACATTTTGCGGTTGGCGCCGATGCCACCCACCGAGATGCCGCCGAAGTTGACGCCGTGATACCCCTTTTCGCGGCCGATCAGCAGGCTTTTGCCGGCCTGGCCCCGGGCGCGCCAGTAGGCCCGCGCCATCTTGAGCGAGGTGTCGGCCGACTCCGAACCCGAGCCCGTGAAGAACACGTAGTCGAGGCCGGGCGGGGTGAGTTCCTTGAGCTTGTTGGCCAGCGCAAACGACAGCGGGTGGCCAAACTGGAAGGCGGGCGAGTAGTCGAGCGTGGCCAGCTGGCGGCGGGCGGCCTCGACAATTTCAGGGCGGCCGTGGCCCAGGCCGCAGGTCCACAAGCCCGAGAGCCCGTCAAAGATCTTGCGGCCGTCGAGGTCGGTGTAGTAGCAGCCGTTGGCCGAAGCCATCATGCGCGGGTGGGCCTTGAAGTCGCGGTTGCCGGTGTAGGGCATCCAGTGCGCATCGAGCCAGGCGGCGTCGGTGCGGGGGCGGGTCAGGGCTTGGGTGTCGGGCATGTTCATGGGGTTCCTGGTTCGCAATGAGGCAAAAGATCGCGTATTGTGGGCCGATCTGTTACTCTTATAAATGCTTAACCATCACAACTTGGTTGTCAATTTATGCAAGTAAAAACCCGTGCTGCCCTGGGTCAGTTGAGCGACATGGACATCCGCTTGCTGCGCGTCTTCAAAACCGTGGTGGACTGCGGCGGCATGGCGGCGGCCGAACTCGAGCTCAACATCGGCAGCTCCACGGTGAGCCGCCATGTCAAGGACCTGGAGACCCGCCTGGGCCTGAGCCTGTGCCGCCGTGGCCGCGCCGGTTTTGCCCTGACGCCGGAAGGCGAGCAAATCTATGCCGAGACGCTGCGCCTGCTGGCCGGCGTGGATGCCTTTCGCAGCCGGGTGGACGAAATTCACCAGCGCATGGGCGGCGAGCTGCACATTGCCGTCTTTGACAAAACCGCCAGCAACCCAGCTGCCCACATTGGCGACGCCATCCGGCGCTTTGTGCAACAAGCGCCGGACGTGCGCCTGCACCTGCACGTGGCGCCGCTCAATGCGATCGAGCGCGGCGTGCTCGACGGCCAGTTTCAGGTGGGCATCATCCCCGGCCACCGCAGCTCGGCCGTGCTGAGCTATGAAGAACTCTTTACCGAAACCATGTACTTGTATGCCAGCGCGGAGCATCCCTTGTTTGCGCCGGATGCCGGGCAGCCGCCGCACAGCTGGGAGGCGCTGCGCGGCCATGCTTTTGCCGGCCTGGGCTACCACTCACCCAACATGGAGCTGACGCAGCAGGTCAAGCTCAGCCGCGCGGCCACCGGCTACGACCAGGAATCGATTGCCACGCTGATTCTTTCGGGCTGTTTTTTGGGATTTTTACCCGACCACTACGCCGAGCCTTTTGTGCGCCAGGGCCGCATGCATGCGGTGCAGCCCCAGTTGTTCAGCTACCACTGCAGCTTCTTCAGCATCGTGCGGACCTCGCCGCAACCGGCGCGTGTGACCCAGGCGTTTCAGGCCACCTTGCGCCAGGCGCACAGGGCAACCCGTGCCCCGCTGCCGCAACCGGAACCGTCCCCAATCACGCCATCACAGGAAACTCCCCCATGACCGCTGAACAAGGCCAGCTGCGGGCCTGGCTGCGCCGGCATTGACGGCGCTTCAGGCCCGGGCATCGCCCCAGCGCAACTGGGTGGCGTCGTCGTCATGGTAGAGCGTGTCGCCATGGCGGTCGACGCAATAGTCTGGCGACACAATCATTTCGCTGATGCGCATGTCGGCGGCAATGCGGGTGTATTCAAACAAAATGCTGCGCACCAGCTTGCTACCGGTGCGCAGGTGGCAGCCGT
Source organism: Rhodoferax sp. (assembly GCA_023231075.1). Taxonomy (GTDB): domain Bacteria; phylum Pseudomonadota; class Gammaproteobacteria; order Burkholderiales; family Burkholderiaceae_C; genus Rhodoferax. The sequence goes on along the minus strand of JALNWC010000366.1, from coordinate 1,125 downwards.
GGCCAATCCAGGTCGGCCCCACAATCGACACGCCGGGCTCGATGCGCACACTGGAACCAATGTAGACCGGTCCTTCGATGTTGACCTGGTGCCACGGAATGGCGGTGTTGAGACCGACCCAGATGCCTGGCTTGATCTCGCGGCCCGGCATGCGCATGTCGGCCACTTCGCCGCTCAAGACCCGCTGCAATACCGACCAATAATCGCCCACCCGGCCGATATCGAGCCAGTGAAAAGGACGGTTTTGCACATAAAACGGCAGCTGATGCGCGACCAGATCAGGGAACAGGTGGGTACCAATGTCGTACACCTGGCCCGGCGGCACGAAGCCGATCACGGCGGGCTCAAAAATGTAAATGCCGGTGCTCGCCAGCGTCGACTTGGCCTCGGCAGGCTTGGGTTTTTCCTGGAACGAGGCAATGCGGCCGTCTTCGGAGGCCACCACGATGCCATAGTTTTGCACATCGGCCAGCGGCACGTCCATGGCCACCACACTGGCCATGGCCTGTTTGGCCTGGTGTTCGGCCAGCGCGGCGGTGATGTCGAGGTCGATCAGCGCGTCGCCGCACAGCACCAGCGTGGTCTCGTCAAAAAAGCCGCTGAAATCCTGGATGCGCCGCATGCCACCGGCCGAGCCCATGGGGCGCGGCAAGATCTCGCCGTGGTCGCGCACCCCTTCGTAGGAATAACCAATTTGCACACCCCAGCGCCGTCCATCGCCAAAATACTCTTCGATTTTTTGGTGGTGCCAGGCCACGTTGACCATGATCTCGGTGATGCCGTGGCGCGCCAGGTGCTCGATCAGATACTCCATCACCGGCTTGCCCAGAATGGGCACCATGGGTTTGGGTAAATCGCGCGTCAGGGGCCGCACACGCGTTCCCTGCCCGGCCGCCAGAATCATGCCTTTTGCCATTGCAACTCCCTTTTGAATTTTTTAACCAAGCCCAATGCGCATCCCCAACCTGCAAGACGCAAGCACCGCACGCCCATGAGCACGCCCTTAGGGATGCAGAAATGCCAAATATCCCATTTCTGGCGGCACTGGCGGGCGCATTGCGTCGTTGCTACTCGCTTGTGTGGCATAGCCACACGGCACTCGCAGCGCCTAGCACTGCATCCCGC
>JALNWC010000365.1 GCA_023231075.1 Rhodoferax sp. | reverse complement strand
TAGGCACTGAAGGTCTCCACATAGCGGCGCTGGCCTTCGGCAAACAGGGTGTCGAACACCAGGCTGGACTTGCCCGAGCCGCTCGGACCGGTGACCACGGTCAGCTCGCCCGTGCGAATGTCCAGATCGAGGTTTTTGAGGTTGTGCTGGCGCGCACCGCGAATGCGGATGGTTCCCTGTGACATGAAGGCTTTCCGATGGATAAGGCCGATGATTCTAGGGACTTCACCGCCAGCCCACGGATCAACAGGCCATTTTGATGGCTTGCCGATGCGCATCTTGCACCTGTCTGTTAATTCATCCAGTTTTGTGCATCGTCACTGGGCGGGCAACCATGTCACTGATTCGGCAAAGCCGCGGCGCGTCACGCCCGGTGCCAGGGGGTCAATCCCCGGCCCCTGATCGATGATGGTGGCACTGGCCGCACCGGTGTCTTCCATGATGGCGCGCAGGCCGCGGGCCAGGTAGGGCGAGGTGGCGCGTGCGGTTTTGATTTCCACCGCGTGAAGTGCGCCGCCGCGCTCCAGCAGCAAGTCGACCTCTGCCCCACCCGCCGTGCGCCAGAAATGTGCAACACCATGCGGATGGATCAGGGCTTCGCGGCGGAGCAGGTCTTCGACAACAAAGGTTTCCCAACTGGCACCGCGAACAGGGTGGCTGTCGAGCACGTCCAGCGAATCGATATTGAGCAAGTGATGCAGCAGGCCGGTATCGCGCAGGTACAGCTTGGGCGCCTTCACCAGCCGCTTGCCCACGTTGCGAAAATACGGCGGCAGTCGGCGCAGCAGAAAGCTTTGCTCCAGAATATCCACGTAACGTGCCATGGTGGGCTGCGATTGACCCAGCGAGGCGGCAAACTGGCTCAAGTTCGCCAGCCCGCCTTGCGCGTGTGCCAGCATGGTGAGAAGTTTGCGTATCAATAAGGGGTCTGCCGCCACGCCCATGGCAGGCAGGTCACGCTCGGCGTAGGTGCGCAAGTAAGCCTCCCACCAGTCCCGGAAATGCCCGCCGCGCGCGGCTGCACCCAGTGCATCCGGAAAACCGCCGCATAACCACAGTGTGCGGTAGTCGGCCACGGGTGCGTCGCCCGTGCCTGCTTCTTGCACGGTCAGGGGGCTAAGTTCCAGAATACCCACGCGGCCCGCCAGACTCTCGGCCACCTGACGCACCAGCGCAGGCTGCGCCGAACCCAGAATGACAAAACGGCCCATGCGCTGGCGATCGGCATCAATGGCACCGCGCAGCGCATCAAACACGATGGGCAGACGCTGTGCTTCGTCCAGGATCAGCCCCTTGCCCTCGCGTGCATCCAACTGGAAACGCGGGTCTTCGGCAAAAAGTGCCCGGGTCACCGGGTCTTCCAGGTCAAGGTAAGTGAAGTCAGAAAACACCTGCCGTGCCAAGGTGGTCTTGCCCACTTGGCGCGCGCCAAGAATCAATACTGCCGGAAACTGACGGGCCAGTTGCGCCAAACGCGTGGAACTTTGCCGGAGGTACATATCGAGTTTATTTAAAGCATTAGTTTAATAATGCACGATATCATCCGGCGACATGGTGTCCATTGTCAAGCGTTTTATGCCTTTTGCGACCTTGGCACTACCTCTTTACCCCCACCGCAATAGTCGCCGCCGCATCCCACGCCCCTTCAAACCACGCATCACCCGCCAGATAAGCGCGCAACATGGGCAGGGCATCCAATCCCCAGAACAACTTGCCATCGACCTCGAACGTGGGCACGCCGAACACGCCCAGCGCCATGGCCTCGGCGGTATTGGCCTTGAGCCGGGCCTTGACCTCGTCGCTGTCTGGCGGGCGTGCCGGCTGCAATTGCCGGGTGAGCGCCTGCAGCCGTTCAGGGTCAGCTGCCTCCAGCCCACCCTGCCAGACATGGCGAAACACAGTCTCACAGACATAGCGGTTGGGCTGCTCTGGCGCGCCGCAAGCCAGCGCCAGCCGCAACAGGGCCAGCGGGTTGAACGGGTGGGTCGCGGGCAACTGCAGTTCAACGCCGTGCCGGTGCGCCAGCCACAGCACCTGGCGGTAAGTCCATTCGCGCTTGCCCGCGATTTCGGCCGGACCCAGTTGCCCGTGGTGTTTCAGCAAGGCGCCAAACAGCACCGGCTTGTAAGTCATGCTGGTGCTGTGGTCCATCAGCGCCTCGGGCAATTGCTCGAACGCCAGGTAGGCGTAGGGCGAGATGAAGTCCAGGTAACAAGTGATGTGTTTCATGTTTCTTCGAACTGCGCCAGCCGCGTCTCGATTCTGGCCCAGACGACGCGCTTGAACGCGTCATCGGCATTGCCCCACTGGCCAATTTCTTCCAGGGTACGAAAGCAGCCCTGGCACCAGCCCGTGGCCGCGTCCATCTGGCACACCGACATGCAGGGCGACGGCACCGTTTGCGCAAAATTTTGCTCGCTGACGCGGACGTCTCTGGCGCTGGCGGCCAGGAATTTCATGGCTTTGGGCTCGGGACTCAAGCGGTTTCTCCTGCCGTCACATCCACCACCGGGGCACCGGTCAGGTGCACCAGGTCCGCCGGTTGCAGCTTGAAAACGCCATGCGGATGCCCGGTCGGCGCCCAGATTTCGTCAAAGCGCAACAGCTCGCGGTCAATCAGGGTGTCCTGCAGGGCGCGCGCCACCCGCTGCATGCCTTCAGGCAGGGGCTTCAATTCAGCACCGCACATCAGGCTTGCCGCTGGGTGAACAACGCCTTGCCCGCGCGTGAGTTGGTCGGGCGATGCAAGAAGTCGCTGATGAACTGGCCGGCATCGATCAACAGGTCCAGGTCGATGCCGGTCTCGATGCCCATGCCGTGCAGCAGGTACACCACATCCTCGGTCGCCACATTGCCGGTGGCGCCCTTGGCATAGGGGCAACCGCCCAGCCCGGCCACCGAGGTATCAAACTGCCAGACGCCCATTTGCAGACAGATCAGCGTATTGGCCAGCGCCTGTCCGTAGGTGTCATGAAAGTGGCCCGAAAGGTCCTTGAGGTCAAAGTGCTTGAGCGTGGCTTCCACCGCGCGCTGCACCTTGAGCGGCGTGCCCACGCCGATGGTGTCGGCCACACCGACATGCTGCACGCCGATGCCTTTCATGAGCCCGGCCAGGTAGTCCACGCGCTCCGGCGCAATGTCGCCCTCATACGGGCAACCCACCGTGCAGCTCATGACGCCGCGCACATAAATGCCCGCGTCACGCGCAGCCACCACCACCGGGGCAAAGCGCTCGATGCTCTCGGCGATGCTGCAATTGATGTTCTTCTGGCTGAAGGCCTCGCTGGCGGCGCCAAACACCACGATTTCGTCGGGTTTTGAAGCCAATGCGGCCTCAAAGCCCTTGAGGTTGGGCGTCAGCACCGAGTAGCGCACACCGGGCAGACGGTTGATGCCGGCCATCACATCCAAGTTGTCGGCCATTTGCGGCACCCATTTTGGCGACACAAAGCTGGTGACCTCGATCTCTTTCAGGCCGGCGGCTTGCAACCGGTGCACCAGCTCGATCTTGACGGCGGCCGGCACCAGGCTCTTCTCGTTTTGCAGGCCGTCACGGGGGCCGACTTCGACCAGTTTGACTCGTTTAGGAAGGGACATAAAGAACTCTCTGAAGTAAATTGACGAGGCGACTCAGGCCGCCAGCAAGTGGCAACGGGAAATACGCGAAAG
>JALNWC010000364.1 GCA_023231075.1 Rhodoferax sp. | reverse complement strand
GAGGCCGGTCGCAGCTTTGATCTCTTAAAATTCGCGCAAGATTATTCACAGGCCCAAGGCCTCCTGCTCGACGCGCAAGTGGACGGGTATGGCGGCGCCGGGCACGCCTTCAATTGGTCACTGCTTCCTCCAAACGTCAACGCTCACCTCGTCTTGAGTGGTGGGCTCAGCGCTGCCAACGTGACCGACGGCATCCTGCAGCTGCGACCGCGCTGCAAAACGCTGGCGGTTGACATCAGCTCCGGGGTCGAGGTGCCGGGGCAAAAAGGCATCAAGGACCCCGCCCGGATCCGCGAGTTTGTGGCCGCCGTGCGGCGTGCCGATCACCACACCAACCATTTGAGTTAAGCATGTTTGACTACCAGCAACCCGACCCGCGCGGTCACTTTGGCATCTATGGCGGCAGTTTTGCCTCCGAGACGCTGACCCACGCCATCAACGAACTCAAGGCCGCTTACGCAAGGTATCAGTTCGACCCCGAATTCGTGGCCGAATTCAACTACGAGCTGGCGCATTTTGTCGGTCGCCCAAGCCCCGTCTACCATGCCGCGCGCATGAGCCGGGAGCAGGGCGGCGCGCAGATCTTTTTGAAGCGCGAAGACCTCAACCACACCGGCGCGCACAAGATCAACAACACCATCGGCCAGGCCATGCTGGCCAAGCGCATGGGCAAGCCGCGCATCATTGCCGAAACCGGCGCCGGCCAGCACGGTGTGGCCACGGCCACCATCTGCGCGCGCTACGGGCTGGAGTGCGTGGTCTACATGGGCAGTGAAGACGTCAAACGCCAAAGCCCCAATGTTTACCGCATGAAGTTGCTCGGTGCCACCGTGGTGCCGGTCACCAGCGGCAGTTGCACGCTGAAGGACGCGCTCAATGAAGCCATGCGCGACTGGGTGGCCAATGTCGACAACACCTTCTACATCATCGGCACCGTGGCCGGTCCGCATCCCTACCCGATGATGGTGCGCGATTTCCAGAGCGTCATCGGCAAGGAATGCCTGGTGCAAATGCCCGAGATGCTGAAAAGCGCCGGTTGCAAAACCGAGCAGCCTGACGCCGTGGTGGCCTGCGTTGGCGGCGGCAGCAATGCCATGGGCATTTTTCATCCCTATATCTCGCATGAAGCCACGCAACTGATCGGTGTGGAGGCAGCGGGCGAGGGCATGGACAGTGGCAAGCACTCGGCCTCAATCCAGCGCGGCAGCCCCGGCGTGCTGCACGGCAACCGCACCTACGTGCTGCAGGACGACAACGGCCAGATCACCGAAACCCACAGCATCAGCGCCGGGCTCGACTATCCCGGTGTCGGTCCGGAGCACGCCTACCTGCACGACATTGGCCGCGCCCAATACGTCGGCATCACCGACGCCGAGGCGCTGGCGGCTTTTCACTACCTGTGCCGCACCGAGGGCATCATCCCGGCGCTGGAATCCAGCCACGCCGTGGCCTACGCCATGAAGCTGGCCAAAACCATGCGCACCGACCAGTCAATCCTGGTGAATCTGTCGGGTCGCGGTGACAAGGACATCGGCACCGTGGCCGACCTGAGTCACGCCGATTTCTTTTGTCGCCCCAGTTGCCAGGGGCAGTCGGTCAAGGGCGGCCTGGCCGCTGACGAAGCCATTGTGAAGGTTGTCAAATGAGCCGCATCGCCGCCACATTCACCCAATTGAAAGCCCAGGGCCGCAAGGCGCTGATTCCTTTTGTCACCGCCGGTTTTCCTTATCCTGACGTCACCCCCGAGCTGATGCACGCTTTTGTTGCGGGCGGTGCCGACGTGATCGAGCTCGGCGTGCCGTTTTCCGACCCCAGTGCGGACGGTCCCGTGATCCAGCAGGCCGGCGACAAGGCGCTGGCGGCCGGCATCGGCCTGGTGCAGGTGCTGGCCATGGTGCGGGCATTCCGCCAGAGGAACGACAGCACCCCGGTGGTGCTGATGGGCTACGCCAACCCGGTGGAGCGCTACAACCAGAAACACCGGCGTGCCGATGCCACAGAGGGCACCAGCGCCTTTGTGCAGGACGCCGCCGCGGCCGGGGTGGATGGTGTGCTCATCGTCGATTACCCGCCCGAAGAATGCGAAGACTTTGCCGCCGAACTCAAGGCGAACCAGATGGACCTGATCTTCTTGCTGGCGCCCACGTCTACCGATGAGCGCATGCAGCAGGTGGCGCGCATTGCCAGCGGCTATGTCTATTACGTGTCGCTCAAGGGCGTCACCGGCTCGGGCGCTCTGGACACGGATGCGGTCGAGGCCATGCTGCCGCGCATTCGCCAGCATGTCAGCGTGCCCGTGGGCGTGGGTTTTGGCATCCGCGACGCGGCCACCGCCCGCGCCATCAGCCGGGTGGCTGACGCGGTGGTGATTGGCAGCCGCATCATCCAGCTCATTGACGCGCAACCGCGCGACCAGGTCGCCGCCACGGCTGAAACGTTCCTGCGCGAAATACGCACCGCGCTCGATTCATAATGCGTCACTTCCCGAAAAAGACTGACAAGGACACTCCATGAGTTGGCTCGAAAAACTGCTTCCCCCGAAAATCCAGCGCACCAACCCGGAAGACCGGCGCAGCGTGCCTGGCGGGCTGTGGATCAAATGCCCCAGCTGTGACACGGTGCTCTACAAAACCGATCTGGAGCAAAACCAGAATGTGTGCCCGAGTTGCAGCCACCACCACCGCCTTGGCGCGCGGGCGCGACTGAATGTTTTCCTGGACAACGAGGGTCGTTATGAAATCGGCCAGGAAGTGTTGCCGGTGGACGCGCTCAAGTTCAAGGACAGCCGCAAATACCCGGAGCGTCTGAAAGAAGCACTGGAAAACACCGGAGAAACCGATGCCCTGGTCGTCATGGGCGGCTCGGTACTGGGCATCGGCCTGGTGGCGGCCTGCTTTGAATTCGAATTCATGGGCGGCAGCATGGGCTCGGTGGTGGGCGAACGCTTTGTGCGCGGCGTGCACACCGCCATCGAACAAAAAGTGCCGTTCGTCTGCTTCACCGCCACGGGCGGCGCGCGCATGCAGGAGGGTCTGCTCTCGCTGATGCAAATGGCCAAGACCAACGCCTCGCTGACCCATCTGGCCAAGAAGGGCCTGCCTTACATCAGTGTGCTCACCGATCCCACCATGGGCGGTGTCAGCGCAGGCTTTGCTTTTTTGGGTGATGTGGTCATTGCCGAGCCCAAGGCATTGATCGGTTTTGCCGGCCCGCGCGTGATTGAATCCACCGTGCGCGTCACGCTGCCCGAAGGTTTTCAGCGCGCCGAGTTTCTGCAGACCAAGGGTGCCGTGGACCTGATTTGTGATCGCCGTGAATTGCGCAAGACCATCGCCAACACGCTGGCCATGCTGACGCGCCAGAGCGCCGATGCGGTGGCGTGAGGCTGCGGTTTGAATGTGGTCTCGCCAACAGGAATCGAACCTGTATTTCACGCTTAGGAGGCATGCGCACTATCCGTTGTGCTATGGCGAGAAGGCGTGATTTTAGGTGCTGAATCCATGCCGCTGCGGTTCCGATGACATCTTCGTGCGCAACTATTGTTTGAGATTGTTTGAGCGCAAGCGGTGGCGGGTGCCTTACTTTGACAGTGAATCGCGAATCTGCCGCAAAAGCACAATATCTTCCGGCGTGGCCGGTGCTGGCGCAGGTGGCGCTGCCTTCTTCAAGCG
>JALNWC010000363.1 GCA_023231075.1 Rhodoferax sp. | reverse complement strand
GCTTCAAACCGAAGAGCTGGCAAGAACCAACGAACGACTGCAAGAGTTAACCATCACTGATCCCTTGACGGGCTTGTATAACCGGCGTCATTTCAATGAGGTCGTTGATGCGGAATTAAAGCGGGCGCATCGTGGCCGCGCGTCGGTTGGATTGATCATGCTGGACATTGACCATTTCAAGAAGCTCAACGATACGCTCGGTCATCAGGCTGGCGACGAGGCCTTGCAGAAGGTGGCGGCGGCGTTGAAAAGCTGTTTAAGACGACCTTCCGACTACTGCTTCAGAATCGGCGGCGAAGAATTTTGCGTCTTGACAACGGATAATTCGTGTGACTCCGCCGCAGCCATGGCCGAGACCTTGAGAAGTCGAGTCGAGGCGCTTGGCTTGAGCAATCCAGGCCACCCTCAGCGCATCGTCACCGTATCTGTCGGCGTGGCGATTTCCAACGGCGCGAGGGACCTTGCTGCCGAAATTTATGCGCGGGCCGACACTGCGTTATACAAAGCAAAGTCCACCGGGCGCAACAAAGTTGTCCTGTCAGATATTGACTGCCTTGAGCCAGATCATCACGCATGAGTAACAGGCAGACCACGACGGGCTCGCGGCCCACAGTTGTCGTCATTGCACCATGAGAAAAGTCAAACCCGTCCCCCCGGAGCGCCTGCCTGCGTTGCTCCGGCGCATGCCCAAGGCCGAGCTGCACATGCACATCGAGGGCTCGCTGGAGCCCGAGCTGATGTTTGCCCTGGCCGCCCGCAACGGCCTGACCGTGCCCTACGCGGATGTGGCAACGCTGCGCCGGGCCTATGTGTTCAACAACCTGCAGGAGTTTCTGGACATCTACCATGCGGGCACGCTGGTGCTGCGCACCGAGCAGGACTTTTATGACATGGCCTGGGCTTACCTGCAGCGCGTCGCAGCAGACCAGGTGCTGCACACCGAGATTTTTTTCGACACGCAAACCCACACCGGCCACGGCCTGAGTGCCGACGTGGTCATCAACGGCTTGCATCGGGCTTGTACCGATGCCCAAGCCCAACTGGGTCTCAGTGCGTCTTTGATTCTGTGTTTTTTGCGCCACTTGTCCGAGGTCGAGGCCTTCGAGGCGCTGGAGCAGGCACTCCCCCTGCGTGACAAACTGGTGGGTGTGGGCCTGGCCTCCAGCGAGCTCGGCCATCCGCCGGAAAAGTTTGCCCGCGTCTTTGCCAGGGCGCGCAGCCTGGGCTTTCGGCTGGTCGCGCACGCCGGGGAAGAAGGTCCACCGGCCTACCTCTGGAGCGCGCTGGATGTGCTCAAGGTGGAGCGCATCGACCACGGCGTGCAGGCCCTGCGCGACCCGGCGCTGGTGGCCCGGCTGGTCCATGACCAGATTCCGCTCACGGTGTGTCCGCTGTCCAATCTGAAACTCAAGGTGTTCCCGACACTGGCCCGGCACAAGCTGGGCCGCATGCTGGACGCCGGGCTGGTGGCCACGGTCAACTCCGATGATCCGGCTTATTTTGGGGGCTACCTCAACGAGAATTTCACCCAGACTTTTGCCGCGCTGGGGCTCACCGCCCAGCACGCTTACCAGCTGGCGCACAACAGTTTTGCGGCCAGTTTCATCGACGCGTCAAGCATGCGGGTTTTTCAGGACCGCCTGGCCGAGGTGTTTGAGACCTTCGCGTGAGTCTGGCGGCGCGCTGATCAGCGCACCGGCACCCAGAGTTGCAGGCGCGGCAACATGATGCGGTAGGGGGCCAGCAGCACGGCGGCCATCAGCCATTTGATGCCCAGGTCACCGGTGGCCAGCATCAGCCAGTCGATGTCGGAGCCGGCAAAGGCCAGGTAAAAGAAGATGCCGGTGTCGACCACCGAGGCCACCACCGAGCCGATCAGCGGCGCTTTCCACCAGGACATGGCACGCAGCTTGTTGAACGCCACGATGTCAAGCAGCTGGCCCACAATGAACGCCATGCCCGACGCCACCGCAATGCGCCACGGCGCCAGCGCCAAAGACACCAGCACGGCAATGGCAAAGCCGGTCCAGGCGACGCGGCGCGCAGCGCTGGCGCCGACGGCACGGTTGGTCAGGTCGGTCACCAGAAACGCCACCGGAAAGGTAAAAGCACCCCAGGTCAGCCAGTCGTTGATGGGAAATTGCACCAGGTAATTGGACGAAACAATGACGATCAGCATGGCCAAAATGGGCCGCCAGAGCTTCAAAAGAGGGATTTGCAGGGTATTTTTCATGCGACGATTATCGCAACAAGCTTGTTGGCTGTCGTCGCGAGCGAAGCGCGGCGATCCGTGTCGGCATCGTGTTCAAAAAATTGGGTAAGCTTGGTCAGCCATGCAAGCCTACCGCGCCGCCATCCTCCGCTTTGCCACTGACCGTGATCCGGGCCAGGCCGCCCTCTACGAGCAAGACGGCCTGCTGGTGGTCGGGCCCAATGCGCAGGGCCGACAGGTGGTGCAGGCCGTCGGTCCCTGGCACGCGCTGCGGGCGCGGTTCCCTGAGCTGGCCGTGACGCATTGGCCGGGTCGCATCGTGGTGCCGGGGTTTGTCGACCTGCACAGCCACTACCCGCAAACCAACGTGATTGGCTCGCCGGCCGAGGGCTTGCTGCCCTGGCTGGAAAACTACACTTTTCCGGAAGAAAAGCGCTTTGCTTCACCCGACCACGCCGCTGAGGCGGCTCAGTTCTTCATCGCGGAGTTGTTGCGCCAGGGGGTGACCACCGCGCTCACCTTTGCCAGCTCGCACCCGGCCTCGGTGCAGGCCTTTTTTAGCGAAGCGCAAAAACACCGCATGCGCCTGATCACCGGCCTGTGCCTGATGGACCGCCACGCCCCGCCTGGTGTGCTGAACCAGCCATCCGCCAGCGCGGATGCCACCGAGCAGAGCCTGCTGGACACCGAGGCCTTGATTCAGCAATGGCACGGGGTCGAGCGGCTGGGTTATGCCATCACGCCACGCTTTGCGCCCACCTGCACCGAGGCCCAGTTGCGCGGCGCGGGTGAACTGGCCGCCCGCTACCCGCAGGTCTGGATCCAGTCGCACGTGGCCGAAAACAAGGCCGAGATCGCCTGGGCGCGCGCCCTGTTTCCGGCCTCGCGCAGCTACCTGGGAACCTATGCCGACTTCGGCCTGCTGCGCCAACGCGCCGTCTATGCCCACTGCCTCCATTTTGACGACGACGACCGAGCCCTGATGCGGGACACCGGTGCCGCCGCCGCCGTGTGCCCGACCAGCAACCTGTTTCTGGGCAGCGGTTTTTTTGACTATGCCGGCGCTGACCGGGTTGGTTTTCAGTACGGGCTGGCCAGCGACGTCGGCGGTGGCACCAGTTTCAGCCCGTTTCACACCATGCTGGCGGCTTATTACGCAGGCAGGGAAGGGCAGACCAAACCGGGCCTGAGCTTGCGCCCCCAGCACATGTGGTGGCAGCACACGGCAGGGGCGGCGCAGGCGCTTGGGCTGGCCGGCGTGGTGGGCAATCTGCAGCCGGGCTGCGAGGCCGACTTTGTGGTGCTGAACCCGCAAGCCACCCCGCTGCTGGCGCGCAAGACGGCAGCGGCGGCGAATCTCGACGAATTGCTGTTTTCGATGATCGTGCTGGGCGATGACCGACTGGTCGAGCAAACGGTGATTTCGCAAGCGATTTAGAGATGCGCTCCGATGATGGGTCAAGTTCCGTTTTTTCGCCCAGGTG
>JALNWC010000362.1 GCA_023231075.1 Rhodoferax sp. | reverse complement strand
AGGGCCGGTGGCGGGGTCGGCAAGACGCTTTGACGTGTAATTCTTTCGCAGATGTAGCCCAATAAGACACGCCAGCGCTCAACGTTGGGCAACTGCTCCGCAGTTCGTTTTACATAAGCAATGGCTGCCCGATGGCGCTCAACTCGTGCTCGACGTCGGTCACCAATACCGTGTATTCCCACAACTGGGCATCTTCCTGCACTGCGTCGTAGCCCCGCGCAAGCACTTGCTGCTGACCCTCTTTGCCACCGCGCGTCAGCGCCACGTCGCGCTTGATACGTCGGCGCAACACCACCACACGGCGCTCTTTGCTCCAGCCCGCCAGGCGCACCTTGTCCTCGATGGATTAGCTTGCGGCCTGGCAGCACGGGTCGCAGGCGCGACAGAAATTGGCCGCCGTCCTATAGGCAAAGGACGGCGCAAGCGCTAGGATGAGCCTCATGCTTCTTGCGTCTCTTCAGCGTCATTCGATCAAGGCCAAGGTGACCCTTTTCACCCTGGCCATCTTTGTGCTCAGCATGGTGGTCTTGTCGCTGTACGCCAGCCACGAATTGCGCACCGACGTGCAGCAACAAATGCGCCAACGGCAGCGCGCCGCCCTGTCCCTGCTGTCTGAATTTGTCAGCCAAGGCTTGACGACGCGACTCCAGGCGCTTGAAAAATCGGCGCAACGCATCACGCCTGCATTAATGAACGACCCGGCTGCCTTGCACGTCGAACTCCATCAACGCGTCATTCTGGAAAGCCTGTTCAATTCAGGTTTGCTGGTCACAAACCGTGACGGCACGGTCATTGCCGACAACCGCTTTCCCCCCGGCCAGCTTGGTCCCGGCGACCTGGACTGTGATCACATCACGCTTGCGCTTCAACAAAACCAGGCGGTCATTAGCCAGCCCTTGACCGGCCGCATTTCGAAGAAAACCGGCTTTGGCATGTCCGCCCCGATCCGCGATGCGCAGGGCCAGCCCATCGGGGTCCTGACGGGCACGATCGACCTGGGCCAGCCCAATTTTCTCGACATCATCGGCCAGCAGCACTATGGCGAAACCGGGGGCTACCTGCTGATTGAGCCACGCCAGCGACGCATCATCACAGCCACCGACAAAACCCGGGTGCTGGAGCAATTGCCTGCACCCGGCATCAACCCCGACATCGATGACTTCCTGCGAGGCAGCGAGGACACCCGCGTCATGCACACCCCTGCCGGCATCAGCATTCTGGCCTCGAACAAAACCCTGCAACCCGTCGGCTGGGTATTGGCCGTGGTGCAGCCGACCGACGAGGCCTTTGAACCGATCCGGACCATCAAATCCCGCATGTTCCTGACCACCTTGCTGCTCACAGGGGTGGCCGCTGGTTTGACCTGGTGGTTGCTGCGCCGTCAATTGAACCCCTTGCTGAACACGGTCAAGGCACTGGCTGAACGGACGCACAACCCCCAAGCGCTGGAGCCGCTGCGGGTACCGCGACGGGACGAGATCGGTTTGCTGATCAGCAGCTTCAACGCCTTGCTGGCCACCATCGCGCAGCAGGAACGACTCATGACGAACCAGCAGGCCATGTTGCTGCGCGCCGAGACCCTGGCGCACCTCGGCAGCTGGCAGTGGGACCTGGTCACCGACAAAATCACCTGGTCGAACGAGATGTTTCACATCTTTCAGCTGGCACTCACCGAGTCCGCGCCGGCCTTCGAGGCGCAGGCCCGACTGTTCCCGGAAAGCGACCTGCAGCGCTTGCGCGAGGCCGTCAAGCGGGCGCGGACCGAGCATCGGCCCTTTGAGCTGGAACTCAACACCCTGCGCCCGGACGGCAGCCGCCGGGTCTGCATCGCCCGCGGCCAGGCCGAACTCGATGACCAGCAACAAGGGGGCATGCTGTATGGCTCGTTCCAGGATGTGACCGAAGTCAAACAGGCTCAACTCAGGCAGGAGTTGGCAGCCAAGGTGTTCAGCCATGCCCAGGAGGGCATCATCATCACCGACACAGAAGGCAACATCCTGGATGTGAACAACACCTTCAGCCACATCACCGGCTACAGCCGCGACGAGGTTCTCGGGAAAAATCCGCGCTTGCTGAAGTCGACCCGACAGGACGCCGCGTTTTATGAAGCCCTGTGGCAGCAGCTGGTCAGCACCGGCCATTGGCGCGGTGAACTATGGAACCGGCAAAAAAATGGCGAACTCTATCCCGAGCTGCTCAACATCAGCGCCGTGCGTGATGGTCAAGGCGTCACCCGCCAGTATGTCGGGCTGTTTTCCGACATCACGGCGCGCAAGGCCATGGAAGACCAGGTGCATCAACTGGCCTTTTTTGATCCGCTCACCGCGCTTCCCAACCGCCGCCTGTTGTTTGACCGGCTCCATCAAAACCTGTTGACCAACCAACGCATTGGACGCTTTGGCGCGCTGATGTTCCTGGATCTGGACAACTTCAAACCGCTCAATGACACCCATGGCCATGCCGCGGGTGACCAGCTGCTGATCGAGGTGGCCAACCGCTTGCGCGCCTGTGTGCGACAAATGGACACCGTGGCGCGCATTGGCGGCGATGAATTCGTGGTCATGCTCAGCGAGCTCGCTGAAGGTGCCGAAACCTCTGCGGCACAAGCCGGCGCGATCGCAGAAAAAATTCGCTTGAATCTGGCCAGACCTTATGCATTGCGACTCGGCCCACCGGAACAAGCCAGCCACACGGTGGAACACCATTGCTCCGTCAGCATCGGCGCGGTGCTGATGGCGCCGGATTGCAGCGACATGCAAGCACTTCTGAAACAAGCCGATACGGCCATGTACCGGGCCAAGGAGAGCGGTCGCAACCGGGTCGTGTTCAGCACGGCATCCTGATTTTTACCGGCCCGCGACCTGGCCGGTGCGCCGGAGCAAAGCCAGGTTTTCGGCTTTTTTCTCCGGGTCCCTGTCGGCGTCGACAAAGCGGGCCGCAATGGCCCGGAATTCCTCCTGGATGGCTACGCATCGCCAGCCAAAAGGCAGGCGGTCATAATAGCTCACCCTGCGCCAGCACCGCCGCCTTCTGCACCCATGCCTGTCACGCCTCCACTCAAGCCGCCCGTCCCCCAAATTTCAGTCCTGTCACTTTCGGTGCCCGTGGCCATGGGCTACGTGCCGCTGGGCATGGTGTTCGGCTTTTTGTTTGTGCAGGCCGGCGCCCCCTGGTGGCTGGCCGTTTTTGCCAGCGTGCTGGTGTTTGCCGGTGCCGCCCAGTTCATGATGGTGCCGATGCTGGCGGCAGGCCTGCCCTGGGCTTCCCTTGCGCTGGCCACCCTGGTGGTGAACTTGCGCCACGTTTTTTACGGTCTGTCGCTGCTCGACAAGTTGCCCGCCAAGCGCTGGGCGCGCTGGTACCTGGTGTTTGCCCTGACCGATGAAACCTATTCGGTGCTGACCACGCTGCCGCCCGGCACCAGCACCCGCCAAATGGTCACCGTGGCCTTGCTGAACCAGGGCTGGTGGGTGTTGGGCACCTTGCTGGGTGCCGTCATCGGAGCGCAAGCACAAATTTCACTGGTGGGGCTGGACTTTGCGCTGGCTGCCCTGTTTGCCGTGCTGGCGGTGGAGCAGTGGCGCAGTGCCGACTCGGCCGCACCGCTCTGGGTGGCGGTGCTGAGCTACGCCCTGGCCTGGGCGCTGCTGCCGCAACAAGCCCTGTTGACGGCCATCGGCCTGAGCGTGCTGGCCGGACTGTT
>JALNWC010000361.1 GCA_023231075.1 Rhodoferax sp. | reverse complement strand
TGGTCGAGACCACCTATCACGACGTGTTGCCGATCATCGAGTCGGCGCGCGGCCTGCATGAGATGGAGAACATCGCACGCGTGCCGGGCGTGATCCGGCTGGCCTTTGGCAGCGTCGATCTGGCGCTCGACCTGGGCATTGACTGTGACCCCGACGGCGCGGAAATCGAGCTGCTGGCCTTCCGCTCCCAACTGGTGCTGGCCTCGCGGCTGGCCGGGCTGGCGGCGCCGGTGGACGGTGTCAGCACCGCGATCGACGACCTGCAACGCTTGCAGGCCGACACCGAACGCTCACGCCGACTCGGCTTTGGTGCCAAGCTGTGCATCCACCCGAAGCAGCTGGCCTCCGTCCAGGCAGTGTTCACGCCGCCCCCCGAACGGATTGACTGGGCGCGCCGCGTCTGCAAGGCATTTGCATCGGCGGGTGGTGCCGCCGTGGCCGTGGACGGCCAGATGGTCGATCTGCCGGTGGTCCAGCGCGCGCGCGCCGTGCTGCGCGACGCCGGTCTGAGCGCCTGATTTTTTGAACCCACCCCAAACCGACTGGAAATTTCCCATGACCCGCAAGAACAAACCCATCCGCTCCGACATTGCCTGGAGTACCCCCGACCGCATCGAAGTGCACGGCAAAAGCCTGCCCGACGAAATCCTCGGCCATCTCAACCTGGGTGATATGGCCTTCCTGCAGATCGTCGGGCGCATGCCAACGCCGCAGGAGTCCAACGTATTCAACGCCATCGCGGTGACGCTGGTCGAGCACGGCATCACGCCGAGTGCGCTGGTCGCGCGACTGACCTACGCCGGTGCGCCCGAGTCGCTGCAGGCGGCGGTGGCGGCCGGATTGTGCGGCCTGGGCAGCGTCTTCGTCGGCAGCACCGAAGGCACCGCCAAAATGCTCTACGAGGCATTGCCGCCGGGCACGCGCGACGCCGATCTGGAGCGCATTGCGCGCGAAACCGTGGCGGCCTACCGCGCGCGCGGCCAGATCATTCCGGGGCTCGGCCATCCGCTGCACAAGCCGGTCGATCCGCGTGCCCCGCGCCTGTTCCAGATCGCCAAGGACAACGGCTTTTTTGGCGACTACATCCGGCTCGAACAACTGATCTGCGCCGAGGCCGAACGCGCCGCTGGCAAGTCGCTTCCCGTCAACGCGACCGGCGCCATCGGCGCCATCAGCTGCGAGCTCGGGCTGCCCTGGAAAATCGTGCGCGGCATCGGCGTGCTGGCGCGTGCCATCGGGCTGGTGGGGCATATCCTGGAAGAGAGCAAAAACCCGATGGCAATCGAAATCTGGCAGCGGGTCGAAGACGAGGCCACCCAGCACATCCGGCCGCAAGGCGCCTGAAGCGCGGTGGCTGGCCTTGCCCGCACGATGCGCCCGCGTCGACCTGCCGATAGAATCTTGCTGAACACCACTGGAGTATTGCGCGATGAATGACACGATCCTGAGAGAAGAACCCATCCACTGGGTGCCATCCCCGGCGCAGCCTGCCGAGGCATCGAGCGTGGGAACCTGGTCGGTCGACGCCCGCCAGCAGGCCTGGCCGGTGGCCGAGGTGCAGGCCCTGCTGGATCTGCCATTCCCTGAGCTGATGCACCGCGCCCAGACTGTGCACCGCGAGCACCACGACCCGACCGAGATGGAGCTGGCCACGCTGCTGTCCATCAAGACCGGCGGCTGCCCCGAAGACTGCGGCTATTGCCCGCAGTCGGTGCACCATGAGACCGGCGTGCCCGCCACCAAGATGATGACGCCCGAGGATGTGCGCGAAGCCGTGCTCGGCGCCAAGGCGGCCGGTGCCTCGCGCTTCTGCATGGGCGCGGCCTGGCGGGCGCCCAACGACCGCGACCTGGAGAAGGTCGAGGAACTGGTGCGTGTGATCAAGGACGAGGGCCTGGAGGCCTGCTGCACCCTGGGCATGCTCACGGGCGACCAGGCGCAGCGCCTCAAGGGCGCGGGCCTGGACTACTACAACCATAACCTGGACACCGCGCCCGAGCTGTACGGCGACATCATCACCACCCGCGACTACCAGGACCGGCTGGACACCCTGGGCCACGTACGCGGGGCCGGCATCCATGTGTGCAGCGGTGGCATCGTGGGCATGGGCGAGTCCCGCGCCGGGCGCGCCGGCCTGATCGCGCAGCTGGCCAACCTGGAGCCGTACCCCGAGTCGGTGCCGATCAACCACCTGGTCAAGGTGCCGGGCACGCCGCTGGCTGACGAGCCCGATCTGGATCCCCTGGAATTCGTGCGCACGGTGGCGGTGGCACGCATCACCATGCCGCGGGCCCGGGTGCGCCTGTCGGCCGGGCGTCGGCAGATGGACGAATCGACCCAGGTGCTGTGCTTCCTGGCCGGTGCCAACTCCATCTTTTATGGCGACAAGCTGCTGGTGACCGGCAACCCCGATGTGGAGGCCGACCGCGCGCTGCTCCAGCGCGTGGGCCTGACCACCCGCCACACCTTTGGCGCTTGAGGATATCCCCCCATGTTTCGCACCCTGCTGAAATCCAAAATCCACCGCGCCACCGTCACCCACTGCGAGCTGCACTACGAAGGCTCCTGCGGCATTGACGAAGACCTGCTGGAGGCGAGCAACATCCGCCCCAACGAACAGGTGCACATCTGGAACGTCGACAACGGCGAGCGTTTCATCACCTACGCCATCAAGTCGCCGCGCGGCAGCGGCATCATTTCGCTCAACGGCTCGGCCGCCCGGCGCGCCAGCGTGGGCGACCTGGTGATCATCGCGGCCTTCGGCATGGTGCACGAGGACAAGCTCGACGAGGCCGTGCCCCGGCTGGTGTTCCCTGACGCCCGCAACCGCATCGTCGAGACCCGCAGCGTGCCCGCCGGGCCGCAGGCCGGCGACCCGGTCATCGTGCCCCTGGGCGCGGCGCTTTGACGCTGCCCGTGTCCGCCAACGCCGCCTGGCGCCAGCGCAGCCTGGCCGCCGTCTGGCACCCCTGCACCCAGATGAAGCTGCACGCGCCCGACGGCGCCACCGCGCCGCCCTTGCCGCTGATCCCGGTGGCGCGGGCCGAGGGCCTGTGGCTGCACGACCACGAAGGCCGGCGCTACCTCGACGCGATCAGCTCCTGGTGGGTCAACCTGTTCGGCCACAACCACCCGGCGATCCGCGCCGCGCTCATCGAGCAGTTGCACACGCTGGACCACGTGATGCTGGCCGGCTTCACCCACGCTCCGGTGGTTGAACTCTCCGAGCGCCTGGCCGCGCTCACCGGCCTGGGCCACGCCTTCTACGGCAGCGACGGCGCCAGCGCCACCGAAATCGCGCTGAAGATGAGCGCCCACCACTGGCGCAATGCGGGCCGGGCTGGCAAGAACCGGTTTGTCGGTGTGGCCGGGGGCTACCACGGCGAGACCGTGGGCGCGCTGGCGGTGACCGACATCGCGCTGTTCCGCGAAGCCTATGCGCCGCTGGTGCGTCTGGCCGCCACCGTGCCCAGCCCCGACGCCCGGCAGGCCGCGCCCGGCGACACCCCGGCCGACGTGGCCGAGCGCGCGGCCGCCGCCCTGGGCGACTGGCTGGCCGAACACGCGCATCAAACTGCCGCCGTGATCATCGAGCCGCTGATCCAGTGCGCCGCCGGCATGGCCATGCACGACCCGCTGTACCTGCGGCGCGCGCGCGAACTCTGCGACCAGCACCAGGTGCACCTGGTGCTCGACGAAATCGCGGTCGGCTTTGGCCGCACGGGTACCCTGTTTG
>JALNWC010000360.1 GCA_023231075.1 Rhodoferax sp. | reverse complement strand
GTCTGGACCAGGGCAGTGAACATCCGCTGGCCCAGGCCCTGGTAAGCGCCGCCCGGGAGCGCGGGCTGACCCTGGAGAAGCCCGAGGCGTTCGAGTCGGGCTCCGGCATCGGTGTGCGCGGTCACCTTGGGACGCAGTCATTGGCATTGGGCAACACCACGCTGATGCAGCAGGTGGGCGTGGTGCTGGCCCCCTTGGTGAGCCAGGCTGAAGCCTTGCGCGCCGAGGGGGCCAGCGTGATGTACCTGGCCAGCGGCGCGCAATTGCTCGGCCTGCTGGCCGTTTCTGATCCCGTCAAGAGCAGCACGCCCGAGGCTTTGGCGGCACTCAAAAAGGCGGGATTGCGCATCATCATGGCCACCGGCGACGGCTTGACCACGGCCAAGGCGGTGGCCCGGCAATTGGGCATTGTGGAGGTGCGCGGCGAAGTCAAACCGGCCGACAAACTGGCGCTGGTCACGCGGCTGCAGAACGAGGGCCGCGTCGTCGCCATGGCGGGTGACGGCATCAACGACGCCCCGGCACTGGCCAAAGCCCATGTCGGCATCGCCATGGGAACCGGCACCGATGTGGCCATGAACAGCGCCCAGGTGACGCTGATCAAGGGCGATTTGCGCGGCATCAGCGCGGCGATCCTGATGTCGCACGCGACGGTCAGGAACATGAAGCAAAACCTGGCCTTTGCCTTTTTGTACAACGCTCTGGGGATTCCGATTGCCGCCGGTGTGCTGTACCCGCTCACCGGCTGGCTGCTGTCGCCATTGATTGCCGCGCTGGCCATGAGTTTCAGCTCGGTTTCGGTCATTGGCAACGCGCTGCGGCTGCGCTGAGTGCCTGTGCTGCAAATGCTGGTCCTGCCGGCGCTTGTTTTTTCCGTGCTGGCGAAATCGGCCCGCACAAGTGCAGAATAAGCCCAAGCTTGATACAGAAAGAAAAACCGTCATGAAAATCCTCATCGTCGAGGACGAACTGAAAACCGGGGACTACCTGAAACAAGGCCTGACCGAAGCCGGATTCACGGTGGACCTGGCCCGCGATGGGGTCGACGGACTCCACCTGGCGCTGACTGAAAACCATGACCTGGCCATTCTGGATGTGATGTTGCCCGGCATCGATGGCTGGGGGGTGCTGGCGGGTATTCGCCGCGCCGGCAAGGACCTGCCCGTCATGTTTTTGACCGCCCGCGATGCGGTGGATGACCGCGTCAAGGGACTGGAGCTGGGCGCCGATGATTACTTGCTCAAACCCTTTGCGTTTTCCGAACTGCTGGCACGGGTGCGCACGCTGTTGCGCCGGGGTGGCAAAGCCCCGACCGACCCCTTTTTGCGCGCGGCCAACCTGGAGCTGGACTTGCTGCGCCGGCGTGTCAGCCGCGCCGGCCAGCGCATCGACCTGACCGCCAAGGAATTTGCCCTGCTCGAATTGCTGCTGCGCCGCCAGGGCGAGGTGCTGCCGCGCTCGCTGATTGCCTCGCAGGTGTGGGACATGAACTTTGATTCCGACACCAACGTCATTGAAGTCGCCATGCGCAGGCTGCGCGCCAAGGTGGACGACCTGTTTGAGCCCAAACTGATCCGCACGGTGCGCGGTATGGGCTACGTGCTGGAGGATCCCGCTTGCGCGCCCTGAGCCGGACTTCCTTG
This sequence comes from Rhodoferax sp., assembly GCA_023231075.1. Taxonomy (GTDB): domain Bacteria; phylum Pseudomonadota; class Gammaproteobacteria; order Burkholderiales; family Burkholderiaceae_C; genus Rhodoferax. The sequence goes on along the minus strand of JALNWC010000360.1, from coordinate 2,095 downwards.
ACGCAGCGCTTGACGCTGATGTTTGCCTTGGCGGCATCGTCGGTGCTGCTGGTGCTTGGTTTCGTCATTGCCGCCTCGGTGGAGCAACACTTTGAAGACCTTGACATGGAAGTGCTCTCCGGCAAGATGGAGTTGACCCGGCAGGCCCTGCGCACCATGACGTCCCACGAGGCGCTAACGCAGTTTACGCACCAACTGGCACAGTCGCTGGTCGGTCACCCCGGGCTGGAGGTGATGGTGATCGATGCGGATCATTCGGTTGTTTTTGCGACGGGCAACGCCCACTTCAGTCCTGAGGTGGTGGTCTCTCAGGCCACGCGGGCACCTGGCCGACCCGCCTTCTGGGCGCTGGGCAGTCATACCTACCGGGGCTTGGCGGCACACATTCCGACGGCCGCATTGGACAGCAGCGGCTCTCCGGTGAAGGTGTACGTCGCGGTGGCAACCGACATTGCGCAACACACGACTTACTTGCGCGCGTTCCTGAAAACACTGTGGTTGTTTGTGGCAGCAGCCGTCGCACTGACGGGCGTGCTGGGCTGGGCTGCGGTGCGCCGGGGGTTGATGCCCTTGCGCACGATGCGCGAGCAGGCCCAGGTGGTGACGGCGCAGCAGCTCAGTCATCGTCTGCCCGTGCAGCACATGCCGGTGGAGTTGGCTGAGCTGGCGCAGTCGCTCAATGACATGCTGGCGCGACTCGATGAGGCATTCACGCGCCTGTCTGATTTTTCAAGCGACATTGCGCACGAGCTGCGCACCCCGGTGAGCAACCTGATGACGCAAACCCAGGTGGTCTTGTCGCGCCCGCGTGATGTCGCCGAATACCGCAGTGTGCTCGAATCAAATGCCGAAGAACTGGAACGCATGGCGCGCATGATTTCTGACATGTTGCTGCTGGCCAAGGCGGAGAATGGTCTGGTGGTGCCGGCCCGGGAGACCGTTGACCTGGCCAGGGAGGTACGTGCCTTGTTCGAGTATTACGAAGCCGTGGCCGATGAAAAAAATTTGCAGCTCAGCCTGAGCGCCCCGAGTGCCGTGCCGGTGCTGGCCGATCGTCTGATGCTGCGCCGGGCGCTGGGCAACCTGTTGTCCAATGCGATACGCCACGCCAACCCGGACAGCTGTGTACGGGTGACGCTGGCGCAGGCATCTGAAGAGGTCACGGTGACGGTGGAAAACGTGGGCGACACCATTGCGCCAGAATTTCTGGAGCGCATTTTCGACCGCTTCTTTCGGGTGGACCCGTCACGTCAGCACGGCGACGGCACGGGCCTGGGCCTGGCCATCGCCAAGTCCATCATCGTCGGGCATGGGGGCACTATTTTGGCAACTTCTTCGGGTGCGGTCACGAAATTCACCATCAAACTGCCTGTTACCCCCATGCTGACGCAGCTCACCCATTGAGCGCGTCAGGGCCTGTTGGCCTGGTATTTTTCCGAGGGGCGGTGAGCCAGCTGCGGCGTCACGGGCAGCAAGGGCGCGTGGCCTGCGCCTGATGCACCTGCTTATTCATCCTGTTACAGAACTTGCATTTTCAGTGGCGACTTGGCGCGCCTATGCGCATAGCATGAGGTTTTTTAAAAGGAAACCAATGGCCATCTCACCGAACTTCTTCAATAAACGTGAAACAGAATCTGCGACTGCCCGCCACGTGGTGCCACTGCCGACGCAAGGCACGGGCTATGGCGCAGCCAGCACCACGCCGACCCAGCCGGTAGCGAGTCCTGCCGTTGTGGCGCCCAATGTCGGCGCCGCCGGGCCGACTGGCGGGAGCAAGCTCATCGTGGGGCCCAACATCAAGCTCAAAGGGGTGGAGATCACCGACTGCGACACGCTGGTGGTCGAGGGTCTGGTCGAAGCCACCATGGATTCGCGGCGCATGGAAATTGCAGAGCAAGGGGCTTTCAAGGGGTCTGCCGAGATCGACGTCGCCGAGATTCATGGCCGGTTCGATGGCAATTTGACGGTGCGTCAGAAACTGGTGATCTATGCCACCGGCAAGGTCACGGGCAAGATTCGCTATGGCAAAGTGGTCATTGAAGAGGGCGGGCAACTTACAGGCGACATCCAGTCTGGCGCCATCCAGAGCCCCCGG
>JALNWC010000359.1 GCA_023231075.1 Rhodoferax sp. | reverse complement strand
GTTGTCGGCCTCGGCGCTGTCGCGCCAGCTTGCACGCTTGCGGGTGTTGGGGTTGATCAAGAAAGTGGCGCATACCTATCGCTACTATCTCACCCGCCTGGGCCGTAGCGCCATCGCCGCAGCTTGTTCAATTACTTGCTTCAACATGGTTCCTGCCATGGCCGCAACCCATTGAACTCTTCTCGGAAAATGCAAAGACTTAACTTGTTAGTGACTAAAGCAAACACCATGCTTCACTACGCCGTCGTCTTTTTCGTCATCGCCTTGATTGCCGCACTGTTCGGTTTTGGTGGCATTGCTGCCGGTGCTGTCGGCATCGCCAAGATACTGTTCTTTGTATTTTTGGTCTTGGCGGTCGCCAGCTTTCTGTTTGGGCTGATCAAGAGGGGCTGAGAAAGCGCTTCGCAGCACCCGGGTTGACGCCTGTTCCCGCATTTTTATCTCACCAATTCAAGGAATCCACATGTTCTCCAACAAACTCACCGACACCTCCACCAGCCTGATCAACCAGACCTCCCACGCCGCAGAACAGGCCATCCAGGCCACCCAGCATCTGGCCAACAACGCCATGGAGAGCGTGCTGGACACCTCGCACCAGTTGCGCCTGAAGGCTCGGCACGCCTCGGAAAGCACGGTCAGCTACATCAAGCATGAGCCGGTCAAGTCGATCCTGATTGCGGCCGCCGCAGGTGCTGCGCTGATGGTTTTGATCAGCCTGCTCAGTTCCAGCCGGGGCCGCCGCTGAACGCTTGTCCACCCGCTGAGCAGGTAAAGCAAGTACAGTCTTGGCGTGGACAACAACCCAACCCCTCCTCGTGACGATCGGGCGCTGCTGCCCCTGCTGGTCGCTGTTTCGGCAGCGCTGGTGGTCGTTTTATTGCCCTTTTACGCGGCCATCATGTGGGGCGTGATTCTGGCGCTGCTGTTTACCCCGCTTTACCGCTGGATGCTTGTGAGCGTTGGGTGTCGGCCCACGGTTGCAGCACTGTGCACCATGGCCATCGTGATCCTGATCGTGATCCTGCCAACCACACTGATCATGGTTGCCCTGGCGCAAGAGGCCTCTGGCGTTTATGTGCGCCTGCAATCAGGTGAGCTCAACCCAACCCTTTACTTCAGTCATGTTTTTGACCGGCTGCCGGATTGGGTCACTGCCGTGCTGGATCGGCTGGGTTTGGTCAACTTCACCACGCTGCAACGCCGCGTCACTGCGGCCATGGCGCAGGGTTCACAGTTTGCCGCGACCCAGGTGTTCAATATTGGCCAGAACACGTTTGAATTTGTGGTCAGCCTGTTCATTGCGCTGTACCTGGCCTTTTTTCTGATTCGCGATGGCAACATCGTGGTGTGGGCCATCGGGCGGGTGATTCCGCTGGCGCCCACACACAAACAACAGCTCTGGGAAAAATTTGCCACCGTGGTGCGGGCCACGGTCAAGGGCAACCTGCTGGTGGCCGCCATCCAGGGCGCCCTGGGCGGGTTGGCCTTCTGGTTTCTGGGCATTGGCGGCGCCTTGTTGTGGGCGGTGGTGATGGCGGCGCTTTCACTGCTGCCCGCCATTGGTGCAGCCATGGTGTGGCTGCCCGTGGCCCTGTACTTTCTGGCCAGCGGTGCCATTTGGCAGGGTCTGTCACTGATGGCCTACGGTGTGTTAGTGATCGGCCTGGTGGACAACTTGCTGCGACCCATCCTGGTCGGCAAAGACACCCTCATGCCCGACTATGTGGTGATGATCACCACAGTGGGTGGCATGGCCGTGTTTGGCATCAATGGCTTCGTACTGGGCCCCTTGATTGCGGCCATGTTCCTTGCCGTCTGGCATATTTTTGGCAGCACGCGTTGACCTGGCTTGCGCAAACGCAACACCTGACCATCCCGTTGCTTTCAAACTGACCACACCATGAAATACAAAGACTACTACGATATTCTGGGCGTGCCGCGCAGCGCCAGTCTGGATGACATCAAGAAGGCCTACCGCAAGCTGGCGCGCACCCACCACCCGGACATGTCCAAGGCGCCGGACGCCGAGGTTCGCTTCAAGGAAATTGGTGAGGCCTATGCCACGCTGAAAGACGAAGCCAAGCGTGCCGCCTACGATGAACTGGGGCACCCCGCCGCCGGCGCTGAATTCAGGCCGCCACCGCAATGGCAAGAAGACTTTACTCCCGGTGGCATGTCTTTTGAAGACCTTGACCTGGCCGATTTGCTGGCCGCCATGGGGCGTGGCCAAAGGGCCGGGCCACAGCGGTCCATGCCCGTCAAGGGCCGCGACTACGAAAGCTCGGTCTCGATCACGCTCGAAGATGCCCGCCGCGGCAGCACGGTCAATTTGACGCTGGCCGATGGCGCAGGTGAGCGCACGCTGCAAGTCACCATTCCGCCGGGCGCCAGCCAGGATCAAAAACTGCGCTTGCGTGGCAAAGGTGGCAAGGGTGTCAACGGTGGGCCCGATGGCGACATCTACCTGCACATCAAGCTGGCCCCGCACAAGGTGTTCCGGCCAGACCACCAGGATCTGTACTTTGACTTGGCTTTGACCCCCTGGGAAGCTGCCTTGGGCGCCGAAGTTGAGGTGCCCACGCTGGACAAACCTGTGTTGCTGACCGTGCCACCGGGTACACGCTCAGGGCGCAAGCTGCGCCTGCGTGGCCGAGGTTTGGCACCCGACCACAGCGACCTGTACGCCATGGTTCGCATAGACGTGCCCACCGCGCTGTCAACGCGTGAGCGCGAGCTGTTTCAGGAATTGGCCAAGGTCTCAAGTTTCAACCCGCGCGCAGCCTAGCCCCAAGGAGCACCCATGTCATTCAACCAATCAGATATTTTTAGCCTGGATGCCAGCACCACCATCACCCTGAGTGAACTCGCGGAATGCTGCGGCCTGAGCGCAGCCGAACTTGATGAACTGATGGACTACAACGCGCTGGCGCCACTGACCGGCACCCCCGAGCGTGCCTTCAGCGCCCAGTGGGTGACCCCCTTGCGTACCGCAGCACAGATGCGGCTTGACTTTGATCTGGATTTGTTCACCGTGGCCATTTTGCTGGGCCAGCTGATACAGATTGAGCTGCTGGAACGCCAGGTGCGGTCACTTCAGGCCCAGGTGCCTGGGCACTTGCGAGATGCCTGATCTGACAGCAGCTTCGGAACCAGGTTCCTGGCACCAGCGCGAGGTGCACGAACTCACCGCCGAGCACGCGGTAGACCCCGACCATGGCCTGCATGAGACCGAGGTTGAGCGGCGCCTGCAACGCCATGGCCCCAACGAATTGCCAAGCGTGGCGCAACGTGGCCCACTGGCCCTTTTTGTCGCGCAGTTCACCGACTTCATGGTGCTGGTGCTGCTGGCGGCGGCAGTCGTGTCGGGTGTGATTGGCGACCTGATTGACACGGTGGCCATTCTGGTCATTGTGCTGCTGAACGCCGTGATTGGTTTTTTGCAAAGCTGGCGCGCCGACCGCGCCATGGCCGCACTCAAACAACTGGCGGCGGCCCAGGCGACCGTGCTGCGCAGCAGCCAGACACAAGAGGTGCCCGCACGCAGCCTGGTACCGGGTGACATTGTGTTGCTGGAGGCCGGCAACAAAGTGCCGGCAGACCTGCGGCTGATCCACACGGCGCAACTTCACGTGGATGAATCTGCGCTCACCGGTGAGTCTGTCACCGTGGCCAAACACACGGCGGCGATGCCTGGCACCGCAGACAGTGCCTTGGGCGACCGCCTCAACATGGCGTTCAAAGGCACCACCGCC
>JALNWC010000358.1 GCA_023231075.1 Rhodoferax sp. | reverse complement strand
GCGCGTCAGGGAAATCACCGGGGGCAAAGGCGTCAAGGTGGTCTATGACTCGGTGGGCAAAGACACCTGGGACAAGTCACTCGACTGCCTGGCGCCGTTTGGCCTGATGGCCTGCTTTGGCAACGCCTCCGGCCCGGTGGCACCGTTTGCGCCGGGCATTCTGGCAGCTAAAGGCTCGCTGTATGTGACGCGGCAAACGCTGTTCACCCACCTTGCCAGCCGTGAGAGTACCCAGGCCATGGCTGACGATCTGTTTGAAGCCGTGACCAGTGGCAAGGTGCAGATTCACATTGACCAGCGCTACAAGCTGGAAGACGTGCAACAGGCGCACCGCGACCTGGAGGCCCGCAAGACCACGGGCTGCAGCATTCTGACCTTGTGAGTTTGCGCGCTCTTTAGCGTCCGCGCCGCACGCGCAGCAGCTCGTCCAGGATCAGGCAGGCGGCGCCAATGCTGATGGCGCTGTCGGCCACGTTGAAAGCCGGAAAGTGCCAGCCGCGCCAGTAAAAGTCCAGAAAATCCACCACGTAGCCGTACCGCACGCGGTCGATCACGTTGCCCACGGCGCCGCCGAGAATGCTGGCGATGGCGAAGGCAAACAGTTTCTGACCGGCATGTTTTTTGAGCAGCCACACCATCAGCAAGGCGGCCCCGATACCGATGGCGGTAAAAAACCAGCGCTGCCAGCCGTCGGCGCTGGCCAGAAAAGAAAAGGCCGCGCCGCTGTTGTGCACCCGCACGATGTTGAAAAACGAGGTCACCGGGGTGCTGTCACCCAACTGGTAGTAGCCCATGATCAGCACTTTGGTGAACTGGTCGGCCACCAGCAGCAGCAGGGCCCAGCCGAGCCAGGCCAGCAGGCTGACCCCGGAAGCCCCGAAGGTTTGGCGCGCCATCAGGCCACCGTGCGGGTTTCGCCCGCGCCATACAGGTTGCTGGTGCAGCGGACACACAGGGTGGGGTGGGCGCTGTCTGTGCCGACATCGTCGCGGTAATGCCAGCAGCGTTCGCACTTGGTGTCGGTCGAGGCGCTGACCTGGATGGCCAGGGTGTCAGCTGCGAGTAGGTCCATGGCGGAGGTGATGAAGACAAATTTCAGGTCTTGCCCCAGGCTGGCCAGCAGGGCGTGATCCTCGGGGCCGACGGTCAATGTGATGTTGGCCTGCAGCGACGAGCCCAGCTTGCCGTCGGCGCGCAGCACTTCGATTTCCTTGTTGACGGCGTCGCGCAGCTCGCGGATGCGCGCCCACTTGGCCAGCCGTGCGGCATCAGGTTCGGCCAGGGTGACATAGCTGTCCATGAAGATGGACTCGCGCGTGGCGGCGGGTGTCTTGCCGGCGGCGCCCAGCACGGCCCAGGCTTCTTCGGCGGTGAAGCTCAGAAACGGTGCCATCCAGCGCAGCATGGCCTGCGTGATGTGCCACAGCGCCGTTTGGGCGCTGCGCCGCGCCAGCGATTTGGGTGCGGTGGTGTAGAGCCGGTCTTTCAGCACGTCGAGGTAGAACGAGCCCAGGTCTTCACTGCAGTAAATCTGCAGCTTGGCCACCACCGGGTGGAATTCATAGACCTCAAAATGCGCCAGGATGTCGGCTTGCAGTTGCGCCGCACGGCTCAGCGCGTAGCGGTCGATTTCCAGCATCTGGTCCGGCGGCACGGCGTCCAGCGCCGGGTCAAAGTCGCTGACGTTGGCCAGCAAAAACTTGAGCGTGTTGCGGATGCGGCGGTAGGTGTCCACCACGCGCGCCAGAATCTTGTCGTCGCCGGCGATGTCGCCCGAATAATCGCTGGCCGCCACCCACAGGCGGATGATCTCGGCGCCGAGCTTCTTGCTGGTTTCCTGCGGATCGACGCCGTTGCCGGCGCTTTTGCTCATCTTGTGGCCCTTGCTGTCCACGGTGAAGCCGTGCGTCAGGATGCCTTTGTAGGGCGCACGGCCATACATGGCACAGGCCGTCAACAGGGAGGAGTGGAACCAGCCGCGGTGCTGGTCGTGGCCTTCCAGGTACAGGTCGGCCTCGGGGCCGTCCTGGTGGCCCGCGCCGGCGTGGGAACCCTTGAGCACCGTGGTGTGGGTGGTGCCGGAGTCAAACCAGACTTCCAGGATGTCACTGCTCTTGGTGTAGTGTTGGGCGTCGGCACCACAGCCAACGTTTGCCAGGATGGATTCGGTCGTGGCCTTGCTCCAGGCCTCGATGCCGCCTTGCTCGACCATGTCGGCGGCCAGGTCCAGAATCTCCATGGTGCGCGGGTGCAGTTCGCCTGAATCCTTGTGCAGGAAGAAGGGCAGGGGCACGCCCCAGCTGCGCTGGCGGCTGATGCACCAGTCGGGCCGACCGGCGATCATGTCGCGCAGCCGCACCTTGCCGTTTTCCGGGTAAAACGCGGTGTTTTCAATGGCTTCCAGCGCAATCTTGCGCAGCGACTGGGGTGCCTTGTCCTTGGTGAAGACCCCCTCGCCTTCGTCCATGCGGATGAACCACTGGGCGGCGGCGCGGTAAATGACCGGTGTTTTGTGGCGCCAGCAATGCGGGTAGCTGTGCACGATGTCGGTGGTGCAAAACAGGCGGCCGGCGTCGCGCAGCGTGTCGATGATGACCGGGCAGGCTTTCCAGATGTGCTGGCCGCCAAACAGCGGGAAGTCGGCGGCATAAGCGCCGTTGCCTTGCACCGGGTTCAGGATGTCGTCGTAGGCCATGCCGTGGGCCACGCAACTGTTGAAGTCTTCCACACCGTAGGCGGGCGCCGAGTGCACGATGCCGGTGCCGTCAGACGCGCTGACGTAATCGGCCAGGTAGACCGGGCTCAGGCGGTCAAAACCGGCATCGACAGCGCTGAGCGGGTGCTTGAAGCGGATGCCGCCCAGGGCTTTGCCGTTGACTGTTGCCAGCACGGTACCGGTCAGGTCAAAACGTTCCAGGCAGGCGCTCACCAGGTCCTGGGCCAGGACCAGCAGGCCGCGTTCGGTATCGACCAGCGCGTAAGTAAGCTCGGGGTGCACGTTGAGCGCCTGGTTGGCCGGAATGGTCCAGGCGGTGGTGGTCCAGATGACGGCAAAAATGGGCTTGTTTACCCCATCAACCGATCGCCCTTCGACAGGCTCAGCCCGAACGGGCAAATCGAAAGCCTCAAGTAATTTGGCGGGCTCGGCGCATAAAAAACCGACATCGAGGGTTTGCGATTGCTTGTCGGCGTATTCGATCTCGAACTCGGCCAGACTCGAGCCGCAGTCAAAACACCAGTACACGGGTTTGAGGCCGCGGTAGACAAAACCACGTTCGATGACGCGCTTGAAGGCGCGGATTTCGTTGGCCTCGGTGGCGAAGTCCATGGTGCGGTAAGGGTGGTCCCAGTCGCCCAGCACGCCCAGACGCTTGAAGTCTTCGCGCTGCAGGTCGATTTGTTCGGTGGCGTAGGCGCGGCTTTTGGCCTGCATGTCGTCACGCGCCAGTTTGCGGCCGAATTTTTTCTCGATGGCGTTTTCGATCGGCAGGCCGTGGCAATCCCAGCCCGGGATATAGGCCGCATCGAGCCCCTTGAGCTGGCGCGCCTTGACGATCATGTCTTTCAGGATCTTGTTGACCGCGTGGCCCATGTGGATCTGGCCGTTGGCGTAGGGCGGGCCGTCGTGCAGCACAAATTTGGGCGCACCTTGCCGGGCATCGCGCAGCTTTTGGTACAGGCCCCGGTCCTGCCATTGCTTGACCCATTGCGGTTCGCGTTTGGGCAGGTCACCGCGCATCGGAAACGGGGTGTCGGGCAGG
>JALNWC010000357.1 GCA_023231075.1 Rhodoferax sp. | reverse complement strand
GGCATCAAGAAGGGTGACCGCGTGGCCGCGCTGTCGCGCAACAACGTGCCCTTCCTGGCGCTGGGCTATGCGCTGCACAAGATCGGCGCCTGGTTGGTGCCGGTGAACTTCATGCTGCAGCCGGCGGACGTGCAGCACCTCATCGAGTTCGCCGAGGCCAAGTGGTTTTTCGTCGAGGATGCCTTGCTGGGCAATGTCGACGCTGTGCTGGGCAAGATGGCTTGTGTTGAGCAGTTTGTTCAGCTCAGCGTGTCCGGCAAGGCGGCGCCTGCCGGCTGGCTGGCGTTTGCCGAACTGGCCTCGGGGCCCGCCGACGAACCCCAGGTCCTCGTCGACAACGACGACGTCGCCACGATGTTTTTTACCAGCGGCACGGAGTCGGCGCCGAAGGGTGTTTTGACCTCGCATGCCAATTTTTATGCCTCCCATCTGGTCTGGGCGTTGAACTTCGGTCTGGCCCAGGACGACCGCTTCCTGATGAGCCTGCCGATCATTCACCTCGCCGGCTATCTGTTCTCCACCTACGCCCTGGCCAACCAGGTCACGATGGTGATGACGCAGGTGCCGCAACCGGTGCAGATGATCGACCTCGTCGCGCGTCACCGGCTCAGCGTCATGGTGTTGCCTCCGACGCTGTATGTGGCGATGCTGTCGTGCCCCAACTTCGGCACGTCGGATCTTCGCTGCGCGACCAAGCTGGGCACCTGGGCTTCGACGATCCCCAAGTCAATGATCGATGGCTGGAAGCAGGCGGCGCCATCGTCGCGCTTCTTCTCGCTGCAAGGTTCCAGCGAATCGACCGCCTCTTTGCTGACCGGTGGCTGGGTCGACGGTTGGGAGCAGATGCCCAACCAGGACGGCCGCTGGGTCGGCCGCGTCGCCTCGGTGGCTGCCGACGTGCGTCTGGTCGACGATGACGACAAGGACGTGGCCGACGGTGAATCGGGCGAGCAGATCGTGCGCGGCCCGGTCATCATGAAGGGCTACTACAAGAACGACGAGGCCAACCGGCGTGCGTTCCGCGGCGGCTGGTTCCATACCGGCGACATCCTGTTCCGCGACGCGGCCGGCAACTACTTCTTCGCCGACCGCAAGAAGGACATGATCAAGACCGGCGGCGAGAACGTCTATTGCCAGGAGGTCGAGAGCGTGTTGGGCGCCCACGCGGGCGTGATGCAGTGCGCCGTGTTCGGGATGCCCGACGAGCGTTGGGGCGAGGCCGTGACGGCCGCCGTCATCGCCAGGCCAGGAGTCGTGGTGACCGAAGCCGAGCTGATCGAGTTCTGTCGTGGCCGCCTGCCCGGCTTCAAGGCGCCGAAGCGGATCCACTTTCGCAGCTCGCTGCCGATCAGTGCGGCCAACAAGATCCTCAAGCGGGATCTCAAAACCGAGTATGTCAATGCGGCCAAGGGCGGCTGAGGCCGATGGCCTCTCAGTGTCGAAGTCTGAAATATTTCAACCCAAGGAGTTAATGCGATGAATCAGAAAGTTATTGTTGCCGGTGTTGGCATGATCCCGTTCACCAAACCGGGCGCCAGTGAGCCCTATCACGTGATGGGCGAGAAGGCGGTGCGCCAGGCCCTGGCCGATGCGCGCGTCGAGTACCCCATGATCCAGCAAGCCTATGTGGGCTATGTGTATGGCGATTCCACCTGCGGCCAGCGGGCGCTCTACCCGGTGGGCATGAGCGGCATCCCCATCGTCAACCTCAACAACAACTGCTCCACCGGTTCGACGGCGCTGTTTCTGGCGCGCCAGGCAGTCCAAAGCGGTGCCGTCGAGTGCGTGCTGGCGCTGGGCTTCGAGCAGATGGCCGCCGGCGCCATCAAGGCCCAGTTTGAGGACAGGCCGACGCCGTTCGAGGAGTTTGACCGGGCCACCGCCGAGATCGTCGGGCACCCGGAAATTCCGCTGGCCATTCGTTACTTCGGCGGTGCCGGCAAGGCGCACATGGACAAGTACGGCACCAAACTGGAGACCTTTGCCAGCATTCGCGCCAAGGCCAGCCGTCATGCGGCGAACAACCCGCTGGCGCTGTTCCGCAAGGAGGTCTCGGTCGATGACGTGATGAACGCACCGGTGCTGTGGGAGGGCGTGATGACCCGCCTGATGGCTTGCCCGCCGACCTGCGGCGCCGCGGCTGCGGTGATCTGCTCCGAAGCCTTCGCCAAAAAGCACGGGCTCGATACGCGCGTGTCGATTGCCGCCCAGGCGATGACGACCGATTTTCCCAGCACCTTCGAGTCGCACGACATGATGCGCGTGGTCGGCTACGACATGGCGCGCGATGCGGCGCAAAAGGTCTATCGGCAAGCCGGCATCGGCCCGCAGGACGTGAACGTGGTTGAGCTGCATGACTGCTTTGCACAGAACGAGTTGATCACCTACGAGGCGCTGGGCCTGTGCCCGGAAGGCGGTGCGGAGAAGTTCGTGCTGGACGGCGACAACACCTATGGCGGCAAGGTTGTGACCAACCCGTCGGGCGGCCTGTTGTCGAAAGGGCATCCACTGGGCGCGACCGGCCTGGCGCAATGTTACGAGCTGACCCATCAACTGCGCGGCACGGCGGACAAACGCCAGGTCAAAGGCGCCCGTGTGGCCTTGCAGCACAACCTCGGGCTGGGCGGCGCCTGCGTCGTCACGCTGTACCAGGCCGCCTGAGCATAGGCGCAGAAAACCAGGAGCCGGAGTCCCATGATTGACAAGAAATTCATCGGCTACGAGGTGCCACCCACGCTGTGGGATGTGGAAAAGGGGCGCATCCGCTTTTTCGCCGAGGTGATCGGTGCCACCGACCCGATCTACTTCGACACGAACGCCGCCCAGGCCGCTGGCTACCGCAACGTCGTGGCGCCGCCGACCTTCATCTTTGGCGCCGAGAGCGATTCGGGCGTGCTGATGAAGTTGCTCGACACGCTCAAGATCGACCTGCGCGAGCTCTTGCACGGCGAGCAGCGCTTCGACTACCACGCCCCGGTGTGCGCTGGCGACACGCTGCGCTTTCAGACCCGGGTCTCTGACATCTACGACAAGAAGGGTGGCGCGCTCGAGTTTGTCGTCAACGACACGAAGGTCACCAATCAGTTCGGCGAGCATGTCTCTGACCTGCACTCGGTGATCGTCGTGCGCCACGCCTGAAGGACTATTCATGAACGCTCAAGTAAAAATCATCGAGGTCGGTGACGACATGCCCGTGCTGGAATTGCCGCCGATCAGCCGCAGCACCCTGGCACTGTTCGCCGGTGCGTCGGGCGACCACAACCCGATCCACATCGACATCGACTTCGCCCGCGGCGCGGGGATGAAGGATGTGTTCGCGCACGGCATGCTGTCGATGGCCTACCTCGGGCGCGCGCTCACCGAATGGGTACCGCAGCGCCAGATCCTCAGCTATGGCGTGCGCTTCGCGGCCCTGACCCATCTCGGCGACCGCATACGCTGCACCGGCAAGGTGCTTGAAAAGCTTCAACATGCAGGCCGACCCTGCGTGCGCGTTCAAATCAGCGCGACGAAGGCGACCGGCGAAATCACGCTGTCCGGCGAGGCGCTGGTTGCCTTGAACTGAGAGGCTCAGACCACCGTTTGGCGGCCCGGCTTTTTATTCTTTTCTTTTCCTTTTATTTCCTTTTCATCACAAGCAAGGACACACACCATGAAAAAACTCGAAGGCAAAGTGGCCATCGTTTCAGGTTCGGGCCGCGGTATCGGCCGTGCCATCGCCATGAAATTGGCCAGCGAAGGCGCCAAGGTCGTGGTCAACGACCT
>JALNWC010000356.1 GCA_023231075.1 Rhodoferax sp. | reverse complement strand
CGAGGCCGATTTTTCTTCGAGCGCCAGCGAGTGCGCGCGCAATTGCGAGCTTTCGTCCAGAATGCGCAGCACGTCCTCGGGCGTCAGGGTTTCCTCGTCGACGCTGCTGGCTACCAGCACCCGGGCCGAGGCGCTGCCCACCGCGCCCGACAACTGGGTCTCGACAAACTGCACCAGACGCGCATCCGGCGTGATGGCGCTCAAACTGCTCGCCCCCACCTGGCGCGCATAGGCTGCGAACAGGGCCTGCGCACGCTCCACGCCCATGAAGCGCTCGCACAGGCGCAGCAAATCAGGCACGGCGGCGCGACCGCGCCAGAACACCGGCCGCGCCGTGCTGGTACGCTCGAACACATCGACAAACAGCAGCGCCTGGCTGGATTCCTGGCCATCGGGCGCGCGCCACAAGGACAAGCCCACATAGGCCCCCACATTGGCCAGCAAACTCCAGAACAAGGAATGCGTCAGGTTGTCGAGCCCCTGCAGGCCAAACAGCTGCTCCGGGCGCAGCCAACGCAAGCCCCACAGGCCTTGCGTCAAAAAGGCGTCAGGCAACCAGCCCGACTTGGCCAGGGAGGGCAGCATCAGCGTGTAGCACCACATGACGAAACCGGCCAAAAGCCCCACCAGGGCACCCCGGCGGGTGGCGCCTTTCCAGTACAGGCCGCCCAACACGGCGGGCGCAAACTGGGCCACGGCGGCAAAGCTGATGAGCCCGATACTGACCAGCGCATAGGCTTCACCGGCCAGATGAAAATACACATAACCCAACACCAGCACCCCGAGAATGGCGGCACGGCGAATCAGCAGCAGCAGCCGCGTCAGATCGTGACCGGCCTCCGACCTGAAATGCCGGGTGCGCAGCAGCAGCGGCATCACCAGCTCATTGCAGACCATGGTCGACACCGCAATGGTTTCCACAATGACCATGCCGGTGGCCGCCGACAAGCCGCCAATAAAGGCAAACAAGGCCAGCGCCGGTTGCCCGGCGGCCAAAGGCAGTGACAGGACAAAGTTGTCCGCATTGAGCTTGGCGCCGTCAAAGTAAAGCAAGCCGCCCAGGGCAATCGGCAACACAAACAGGTTGATGGCCAGCAGGTACAGCGGAAACACCCAGACGGCACGGCGCAGGTGGCGCTCGCGCACGTTTTCAACCACCATCACCTGGAACTGGCGCGGCAAGAAAATCACCGAAAACATCGACAGCAGCGTCAGGGCGAACCACTGGGTCCAGGCAAAGTTGCCGCCTTGTTCCAGCCGCAGCAATTTGGCCAGATCAGGCACGGCGTGCGCGCGTGCAAACACGTCGGCCAGTCCGTTGAACAAGCCGTAGACGACAAACAGCCCCACCGCCAGAAACGCAATGAGCTTGACCACCGACTCGAAGGCCATGGCCGCCACCAGCCCCTCGTGACGCTCGGCCGAGTCCAGATGCCGGGCGCCAAACACCATGGTGAAGCCCGCCAGCGCCAGCGCCATGTAAAAGGTGCTGTCCCGGGCCCAGTACGCCGGCACCGGCAGCTCGCTCAGGGAGGCCGCCGTGAGCAGGCCATAACCGGCAGAAATCGCCTTGAGCTGCAGCGCGATGTAGGGCACGATGCCCACCACCGCGATCAGCGTGACCAGGCCGGCCAGCAGCGGACTTTTGCCGTAACGGCTGCCAATGAAGTCGGCAATCGAGGTGATGCGGTAAGTCTTGGCAATGCGGATCATCTTGCGCAGCACGAGCCAGCCCAGCGTCATGGCCAGTGTCGGCCCCAGGTAAATCGGCAAGAACCAGATGCCGCCCGAGGCGGCGCGGCCGACGCTGCCAAAATACGTCCAGGCGGAGCAATACACGGCCAGCGACAGCGCATAAGTCCAGGGGTTGGCAATGATCGAGCGGCCCCGGGCGGCACGCCAGTCGCCAAAGCTGGCCACGGCAAACAGCAGCAGCAGGTAAGCGAATGATGCCCCGACGACCAGCAGGGGTGACAGCATGGTTAATCGTCCCTGGTCTCAGGCGTCTGCCGTTCCATCAACCAGGCCACGGCCGCAATCAACAAGGCCCATAAAGTGAACAGGGCCGCCGGAAGCAGCGGCACACCGAGCACCGTGGTATCCACGTCCCACAGGCCGAGCAAGGGAAAATTCAGCAACACCCAGCCGCAACAAAACAAGGCCACCAGGCGCTGCGATGTCAAGCTGTTGGCCATGCCCTTCAGGCCTTGCCCTTGAGCCAGCTGGCGTGGGCATGGCGACTGAGCGCAAAACTCGCAATGAACTTGCACCAGATGGTGCTGCCGGCAATGGCGCTCCAGGTGCTGTACTCCCAAAAACCACCCAGCACGGCGCCAATCACGCACACCAGCACCACCCCGGCCACCAGGTTGATGGCCATCTCGAAAGGGGCAAACTTCTCGGGCTTGGGCGGCGACTCGCCACGCTTGATGCCGACCTCGGAAAAATCACGGTTCACCACGATGCGCCAGGCCCGGCGCAGCCAGACGAAGCTGATCGGAAACAGCGCCAAAAACAAAATCCACGTCAACGCGACGCTGATATCAAACACCATGGAAAGCTCCAGAACAAATTGGAAAGCCCTGCCGGTATGACCGACAGGGCTTTCATTGTCACCCCTGCCCGCAGACGCAGGCAAGCGGGTGACTCAGATCATCAAAGCACCGTTTAGTGGGCACCGTCCACCAGCTTGGCGCCGCGCGGAATGCGCACCGCTTCCACCATGTGCTGGATATGCTCGGGTGGCTCGGGGGTCAACTTGTCGACGGCGAAGGCCACGGCAAAGTTCACCAGCGCGCCAATGGCACCGAAGGCTTCAGGCGTGATGCCAAAGAACGGGTTCGGCCCGCCAATGAGACCGAGGTACTCGGTGCCCTTGATGAAGAACAGACCCTTGTGGGCAAACACATAGAACAAGGTGATGAAGAGGCCGGCCAGCATACCGGCCATGGCGCCTTCCTTGTTCATCTTCTTGCTGAAGATGCCCATCATGATGGCCGGGAACAGCGTGGACGCGGCAATGCCGAAGGCCAGCGCCACGGTACCCGCGGCAAACCCCGGCGGGTTCAAACCGAGGTAACCGGCCACCACAATCGCCACCGCCATCGACACCTTGCCCGCCAGCAACTCGCCTTTTTCCGAGATGTCCGGCACGAAGATGCCCTTGATCAGGTCATGCGACACGGCCGAAGAAATGGCCATCAGCAAACCAGCCGCCGTGGACAGCGCAGCAGCCAGACCGCCGGCAGCCACCAGACCGATCACCCAGTTGGGCAGCAAGGCGATTTCAGGGTTGGCCAGCACAATGATGTCGGCGTTCACGTCAAGTTCGTTACCTTTCCAACCGGCAGCAGCAGCTTTGGCGGCAGCGGCTTCGTTCTTGGTCTTGTCGTTGTAGTACTGAATGCGGCCGTCGCCGTTCTTGTCTTCAAACTTCAGCAGACCGGTCTTTTCCCAACGCTTCATCCAGTCAGGACGACCTTCGGCCTGAATGCTGGCTTCAGGGGCATACAAGTCACCGCCCGCGTTCACCGCAGAGTTGATGGTGGCATGCAGGTTCAGCTTGGCCATGGCCGCCACGGCAGGTGCCGTGGTGTACAGAATGGCAATGAACACCAGAGCCCAGCCGGCAGACGAGCGCGCGTCTTTCACGGTGGGCACCGTGAAGAATCGCATGATCACGTGCGGCAGACCCGCGGTACCGATCATCAGCGACATGGTATAGACAAACATGTTGAGTGTGCTGCCCGCCGTGGTGGTGGTGTACT
>JALNWC010000355.1 GCA_023231075.1 Rhodoferax sp. | reverse complement strand
TCCCTTCGCATCCACCCCGGTGAGATTTCCCGCATGAATTACACCGTGACCAACACCAGCGATCAGGTGTTCGTGGGGCAGGCCATTCCCAGCATCACGCCCGCCGTGGCGGCGCAGCATTTTGAAAAACTGGAGTGTTTCTGCTTCAGTCAGCAAACCTTCCAGCCGGGCGAGTCGCGCACCATGCCCGTGGTATTTGTGGTCAACCCCAAGATGGACCGGGACTTGGGTACCGTGACGCTCTCCTACACCTTCTTCGAAGCCATCAAGACAAAAAGCTGACTGCTAAGGAAAAAAAATGACAAATGCTACCCAAGCGACTGCGCGCGGCCATTACTTCGTGCCGGCGGCCAGCCATTACTCGACCTTTTTATCGGTCGGCATCTTCATGCTGGCGCTCGGATTCATTTTCAGGCTCAATGGCACGCCGCCCGGCATCTGGAGCATGGTGATGGGTGCCGCGCTGATCGTGTATGTGATCATTGGCTGGTTTGGCGAGTTGATCAGTGAAAACCTGCGCGGTGCCTACACCCTGTGGGAAGACCGCTCCTACCGCATCGGCATGGTCTGGTTCATCTTCTCGGAAGTCATGTTTTTTGCCTGCTTCTTTGGTGCCTTGTATTACATCCGCCAGATTTCGCTGCCCGAGTTGGGCAGTTACGAGGCGATGTTCACGCCCTATGCAAAGTTCACCAGTGCCTGGCCCAGTGCCGGCCCGCTGGGTGACGCCTTTATGCCCATGCATGCCTGGGGCATTCCCGCCATCAACACCATGCTGCTGTTGACATCCGGTGCCACGCTGACCTGGGCGCATTGGGGTTTGATCAAGGGCAAGCAAAGCCAGCTGACCTGGGGTTTGGCCCTGACCGTGGCGCTGGGCATGACCTTCATGGGTTTTCAGGTGTACGAGTATGCGCACGCCTATGCCGAAATGGGTTTGACCCTGGGTGCCGGTGTGTATGGCGCCACCTTTTACATCCTGACCGGTTTTCACGGCCTGCACGTCACGCTGGGCACCATCATGCTGATGGTGATGCTGGGTCGTGGCATGAAAGGTCACTTCTCGGAGCACAATCACTTTGCCTTCGAGGCGGTGGCCTGGTACTGGCACTTTGTGGATGTGGTCTGGCTGATTTTGTTTGTGTTTGTTTATATTCTTTAAGGCCGACACAAGCTCAAAATGTTTTCTTGCCAAGCCCGCTCACATGGGCTTCTGGCTCAACCCCGGCCTGGAATCAGACCGAAATAAAAGCTGGCGACCAGCGTCACAAACAGGCCGATGGACAAGCCGATGCGCACGGTCAGGGCTTGCACCACCCGTTTGCGCTTGTCCGGATCGTCGGTCTTGAAGAGCAGGGCCAGCGCGCTGAATAGACTTATCAAAATCAGTGCCAAGGTCGCCAGAATTAAAATTTTCGCCAGCATTGCAGTCTCTTTAAAAGTTTGACTGCATTATGCTTTTTAACCCTAGGCCCATGTTCCAGAATCGAATCCAAATCCGCCTGATCCCGACGCTGGCCATGTTGCTCGGCCTGGCCCTGTTCATCTACCTGGGCTTGTGGCAGGCCGGCAAGGGTGAACGGCTGGCTCTGGAACTGGCGCAACGCGCGCAGCGCAGCCGGTTGGGCCCCACCCTGATGACGGGTCAATTGCTGGACGCGCAGACGGCACAGGATGCCGCTTTTACCGTGACCGGAAGCTATGAAGCCCAGCATCAGATTTTTCTGGACAACCGTCAGGAAAATGACCAACCCGGCGTCCACGTCATCACTCCGTTGAAAATTGAAGGCAGTGAAACGCGGGTGCTTGTCAATCGCGGCTGGGTGGGCTGGACCCAGGGGCGCTCGGTGCTGCCGATGGTGGCCACGCCCCAGGGACGTGTCACGATAAGCGGCATCGCCCACGTGCCTTCCACCAAGAAGTTTTTCCTGATGCCGGATCGTCCCGAGGCGCAAGCCAAGTTGTGGTCGCGGGTGGATTTGCAGCGCTTCGCGCAGCAGATCGGGCATCCATTGCAGCCGGTGGTGTTGCAACAGACCGGCGGTGACGCGCCCGACACGCTGGTGCGCCGTTGGGCGCCACCCGAAGACCGCGTAGGGATGCACCGGGGCTATGCATTCCAGTGGTTTGGCATGGCGGCCGCGCTGCTGCTGTTTTATCTTTTTTCCAGCTGGCGCAGAGGTGAGCCGTCATGAGCCATTCGCCACCCGACGAAGTGCTGGGCCTGACCGTGCATTCCCTGCCCAAGCCGGGTGAGGCGGCGCGCGCGGTGGCGAGTGGACGGCTGAAGTTGCTGGCCATCCTGCTCGCATGCTCCCTGCCGGTCCTGGTGGCCTATTTTGTTTTTTACGTGGTGCGCCCTCAGGGGCAGGCCGGTCTGGGCGATCTCATCACGCCGGTGCGCCCGGTCCCGGCGGCGCGGGGGACCGGCCTCGATGGGGCGCAAGTGCCCTTGCCCTCGCTCAAGGCGCAGTGGCTGCTGGTCAAGGTCGATGGCGGCGCCTGCGTGCAGGACTGTCAGAAGCAGTTGACGGTATTGCGCCAATTCCGTTTGATGCTGGGCAAGGACATGGACCGCCTGGACTGGCTCTGGCTGATCAACGACCAAGTGCCGGTGGAGCCGACGCTGGCCGCCAGCCTCAAACAGGACAGTGCCACGGTGTTGCGGGTGGACGCTGCGGTTCTTGACAACTGGTTTCCCGTGCCGCCTGGCAAGGTCCAGCAGGACTTCATTTACGTGGTCGACCCGATGGGCAATACCATGATGCGTTTTCCGTCTGTGCTCGACAGTGCCGCCGCCGCCAAGGCCCGGCGTGACATGGAGCATCTGCTGCGCGCCTCGCTCACCTGGGACTCGCCTGGGCGCTAAGGCGCGACACCCGGCGCATGACCCCATGAATGCTCAGTCGCTCTACAACCTGACGCCGCTGGCCAGCCTGCTGCTGGTGGGCGCGCTGCTGGCGCTGGGGCCGGTGATCTGGGTCTATGGGCGCAATCGCCACCATGCCCCTTTGCAGCGGGTCCAGGCGCTGCGCTTGTTCACGTTGTTCCTGACCTTCGATTTGATCCTGTTCGGTGCCTTTACCCGACTCACCGATTCGGGCCTGGGCTGCCCGGACTGGCCGGGTTGTTACGGCCACACCTCGCCGCTGGGCGCCGGGAATGCGATTGCCGCCGAGCAGGCCGCCATGCCCACGGGCCCGGTGACGCAGGCCAAGGCCTGGATCGAGATGCTGCACCGCTACCTGGCCACTGCGGTTGGCGCCCTGATCGTGGCCCTGACGGTCACCAGTTGGCTGGGCTGGCGTGTCAGCGCGCGCACCCGCCTGGCGCCGCGCGAGTCGGCGCTGTCGCCCTGGTGGCCCAGCATCACCTTGTTTTGGGTGTGCTTGCAGGGCGCATTTGGCGCCCTGACGGTCACCATGAAGCTATTCCCCGCCATCGTCACCCTGCATCTGGCTGGCGCCCTGGTCCTCCTGGCGCTGTTGGGGGCGCAGGTGGTGCGCGGCAACCCGGCAGCGCAACGCGGGGTGATGCCGACTGGCCTGCGGCGCTGGCTTGTGCTGGGTTTTGTCTTGTTGTCCGTGCAAATTTTGCTGGGGGGCTGGGTCAGCACCAACTATGCGGTGCTGGCCTGCAGCGACTTTCCCCTGTGTCAAGGCCGCTGGTGGCCCGAGATGAATTTCAGCCAGGGCTTTGCGCTGTGGCGCCATCTGGGCGTGACTGGCACCGGTGAGCCCATTGACTTTTCCGCCCTGACCGCCATCCACTACGTGCAT
>JALNWC010000354.1 GCA_023231075.1 Rhodoferax sp. | reverse complement strand
TCCGGCGCCCGTGCCGACGTGCCTTTGATCGACCGCAGCGACGCCGCCAAAGTCAAGTTCAACCCGCTTGGCCGATGGACCTGGGGCGACGTGTGGTTTTACATCGCTGAAAACAAGGTCGACTACAACCCGTTGCACGACCAGTTCTACCCCAGCATCGGCTGCGCCCCCTGCACGCGCGCCATCAGCCTGGGCGAAGACTTTCGCGCCGGGCGCTGGTGGTGGGAAGACGAAACCGCCAAGGAATGCGGCCTGCACGTCAAAGCCAGCCCATCCGCCTTGCCCGTTCGGAGCAAAACATGAACGCCCCCTTATCTTCCAACCTGCTGCAAGCCATGACGCACCATCCTCGCCCCGACCATTTAAGCAACGCCCACCTGGACGCGCTCGAAGAAGAAACCATCTTCATCCTGCGCGAAGTGGCCGCCGCCTTCGAGCGCCCGACCCTGCTGTTCTCGGGCGGCAAGGACTCGCTGGTGATGCTCAAGTGCGCCGAAAAAGCTTTCGGCACGCCGGCCACCGGCGGCAAGATTCCCTATCCGCTGCTGATGATCGACACCGGCCACAACTTCCATGAAGTCACCGACTTCCGCGACGCCCGCGCTGCTGAGCTGGGTGCCGACCTGATCGTGCGCAGCGTCGAAGACTCGATGGCGCGCGGCACCGTGCGCCTGGCGCATCCGGGTGAGTCGCGCAACGTGCACCAGTCGGTCACGCTGCTCGAAGCCATCGAAGAATTCCGCTTTGACGCGCTGATCGGCGGCGCCCGCCGCGACGAGGAAAAAGCCCGCGCCAAGGAACGCATCTTCAGCCACCGCGACAGCTTTGGCCAGTGGCAGCCCAAAGACCAGCGCCCCGAGCTGTGGACGCTGTTCAACACCAGGCTGCAACCCGGCGAGCACTTCCGCGTGTTCCCGATCAGCAACTGGACCGAGCTCGACGTGTGGCAGTACATTGCCCGCGAAAATATCGCCCTGCCCTCGCTCTACTACAGCCACAAGCGCGAGGTGGTGGCGCGCAAGGGCCTGCTGGTGCCGGTGACCGAGCTGACGCCCTTGAAGCCCGGCGAAGTGGCCGAATCGCGCGATGTGCGTTTTCGCACCGTGGGCGACATCACCTGCACCTGCCCGGTGGAGAGCCTGGCCGCCACGCCGGAGCAAATCGTGCTGGAAACCCTGGCCGCCGACGTGAGTGAACGCGGTGCCACCCGCATGGACGACAAAACTTCCGAGGCTTCGATGGAGAAGCGCAAGAAGGACGGGTACTTTTGAAAATACAAAAGGTGTGGCATGTTCGGTTTAACCCGCGGGGCAGGGCCTTTGGGCGGCTTCCTCATACTGGGGTACCAGAAATCGTCAGCCGCCCAGAGGCCCTGCCCCGCTAGACGGCGTATCGGTTCATGACGACAGCTTGATTTATCACCATGAAGTTTCCGGACTTCGGTATTGAAAGACCAGTGCAGCAACACCTCACTTTCAGCGCAACGGCCGGTTGGGGTGCCCCCCGATTTCTGGTACGCCAGTATGAGGGGGGGCCCCAACCGGCCGTTGCGCAACGCCAGACCGACCACGCCGCCGATTGACCACAAAGTTTCAACAGACAAAGGAAACCATCATGAACACGACCCACTTGACAGCTGACATTTCAAAAAGCACGGAATCCAGAGGCCAGTCCGACACCAGCTCAGCCCTCAAATTCATCACCTGCGGCAGCGTTGACGACGGCAAAAGCACCCTGATCGGTCGCCTGCTGCTCGACAGCAAAAGCGTGCTGCAAGACCAGTTGGCCAACGTCTCCAAAAGCGGCGAGGCCGACCTGGCGCAGTTCACCGACGGCCTGTCGGCCGAGCGCGAGCAAGGCATCACCATCGACGTCGCCTACCGCTACTTCAACACCGCCCGCCGCAAATTCATCATCGGCGACGCGCCCGGCCACGAGCAGTACACGCGCAACATGGTCACCGCCGCATCCAGCGCCGACGCCGCCGTGGTGCTGGTCGACGCCACCAAACTGCAATGGCAGGACGCGGATTTGAGCCTGCTGCCGCAAACGCGTCGCCATGCCTTGTTGTGCCACTTGCTGCGCGTGCCCGGCATCGTCTTTGCGGTCAACAAGCTCGACGCGCTGGGTGACGATGCCGAAAAGGCATTTGTCCACATCAGCGCAGCGCTGGAAAAATTCTCACGGGAAGCGGGCATTGAAGTCGCCACCATCGTGCCCATTTCCGCGCTCAAGGGCCACAACGTGGTCGACGCAAAGGATGACGGCTGGTGCGGCTACACCGGCCCGAGCCTGCTCGACATTCTGGAACTGCTGCCGGCGACCCCGGCCGACACGCAACTGCCGCTGGCTTTTCCGGTGCAATGGGTCGAAAAATTCTCGGCCAGCGCCGACACCTCGCAAGGTCGCCGGGTGTTCTGGGGCCGGGTCGGTGCGGGCACGGCCCAGGTCGGCCAGACCATCAAGGTGCTGCCCAGCGGGCAAACCGCCACGGTCGCCCAGGTGCTGGGCCACACCCGCCAGCAGCGCAGCGTGCCCGCCGGTCACAGCGCCGGCATCGTGCTCGACCGTGAAGTGGACGTGTCGCGCGGCGACTGGCTGCTGGCCCCCGAATCAGCGCCCGCCAGCCGTGAAATCGCGGTCACGGTAGCCTGGATGGACGACGAGCCGCTGGTCGCCGGGCGCAGCTACTGGGCGTTGCACGGCCACCGCTGGGTCAAGGCGCGTGTCAAGCGCGTGGTGCACCGGCTCGACATCAACACGCTGGCCGAGGAGGACGCCAGCGCGCTCCCCGCCAACAGCATCGGCCACGTCGAACTGCTGCTGCAGGAGCCCCTTGCCGTGCTGCCGTTCCGTGAGTCGCGCGTGCTGGGCGCTTTGGTGCTGGTCGACACCGCCAGCCACAGAACCGCCGGGGCGGCCCTGGTCAATTGACACACGTCAAGGCTCTTTAGCGGCAATACGACTATCTTACAGACCCCTGAACCCAAGCCTTTAAAATCTCACTTTTGCTTACAACCGAAGAAATATCAAAATGACCCATACCGTCACCGAAGCCTGCATCAAGTGCAAGTACACCGATTGCGTCGATGTCTGCCCCGTGGACTGTTTTCGCGAAGGCCCCAACTTCCTGACCATCGACCCCGATGAATGCATCGACTGCGCGGTCTGCATCCCCGAATGCCCGGTCAACGCCATTTACGCCGAAGAAGACGTGCCCAAGGACCAGCGCCACATGACCAAGCTCAACGCCGAGCTGGCCAAACTGCCCACCTGGAAAAGCATCACCAAGCGCAAAGCCCCGCTGCCTGAAGCCGAAGAGTGGAAGGACAAAACCGGCAAGCTGTCCCTGCTGATCCGCTGAACTGGAAATCGATTTCCATGCCGACACCTTGTGGGAGCGGCGTCCTCGCCGCGATGGCCCCCAACAACCATCGGCCCGAGGGCGGGCCTCCTACAGGTGCAGGAGCCGCACCCCGTAGGAGCGGCGCCCTCGCCGCGAGGGTATTTCGGCAGTCCATGACTGACCCTACTATCCACACCGACGCGCTGGTCATCGGGGCCGGGCCGGTGGGCTTGTTCCAGGTGTTTCAGCTCGGCCTGCAAGGCATTCATGCCCAGGTGGTCGATGTGCTCGACCAGGCGGGCGGCCAGTGCATCGCGCTCTACCCCGACAAGCCCATTTACGACATTCCGGGCCTGCCCTACAGCACCGGCCGCGAGCTGACACAGCGCCTGTTGCAGCAGGTAGCACCCTTCCAGCCCGGGTTTCATTTCAACCAGCAGGTC
>JALNWC010000353.1 GCA_023231075.1 Rhodoferax sp. | reverse complement strand
GGTCGCCCCAGGCCGGGTACAGCCACGGCTTGGGGCTGTACCCGGCTTGAATGAGCTGGGCGTGGGCGCCCTGATGCTGGCACGGCGCCTGAGTCTGCGCCAGGCCAGGCCGGTGTCGTCAGGTCTCAGCGCCTGATGTCGGGCAGCGTCCCGCCTTCGGCAGCGTCCGGCTTGGACGTGTCGCGCTGCGGGGCGCGGGCCACGGCGGGCTCGGACGTGCGCGGCTGAACGGTCCGGGGTTTTGGGGTGTCGACGCGTGGCTCGGTCGCGGTGGACGCGGGCGGCAACGCGGGGACTGAGCTGGCCGCCTCCGTGCTGGCACTGCTCACGGCCGGCGCTGGACTGGCCGGGGGCGCCTCCAAAGCGGGCAAGACCACCAGGCGCGGCTCCTGCGGCTGGTGCTGAAGGCGCATCAGCGTGGCCCCCATGACTAGCACGAGGATGACCACGGCGGCGACCGCGGCCCACAGCAGCTTGTTGCCACCGGCCTGGGCTGGGGAACTGCGGTGCGTGTCCATGGCATTTGCTGGCGAAAGTATTACAAATTGGGCGCCAGCAAGCGTTGCAGGTCGCGCTCATTCATACCGCGGCGCGCTGCCAGGTCCTTGAGCTGGTCATCGCCAATCTTGCCGACGCTGAAATACGTGCTGTCGGGGTGCGCCAGGTAAAAACCGCTGACGCTGGCTGCCGGGTTCATGGCCAGGCTCTCGGTCAAGCTCATGCCAATGTCGGCACATTGCAGCAGTTCAAACAGGTCTTTCTTGACGCTGTGGTCGGGGCAGGCCGGGTAGCCGGGCGCCGGGCGGATGCCCTGGTATTTTTCCGCGATCAGGTCGGTGGCCGCCAGCGCCTCCTTGGGCGCGTAGCCCCACAGGTCGGTGCGCACTTTTTTGTGCAGGCACTCGGCAAAGGCTTCGGCCAGCCGGTCGGCCAGCGACTTGAACAGGATGGCGCTGTAGTCGTCGTGGGCCGCCAGAAACTGCGCTTCCTTTTTCTCGCTGCCGATGCCCGCGGTGACCGCGAAGACGCCGACATAGTCCTTGATCCGCACGTTATTGGGACCTGCCGCACCCTTTGGCGCGACGAAGTCGGCCAGGCAGCGGCTCGGGCGCATGACGCCGTCGATCTCTTCCTTGGCCGCCTGCTGGCGCAGGCCGTACCAGGTCATGGCGACGCTGCTGCGGCTCTCGTCCGTGTAGAGTTCGATGTCGTCGTCGTTGACGCTGTTGGCGGGGTACAAGCCAACGACCGCATTGGCCGTGAGCCAGCGGCCTTCGACCATTTTCTTCAGCATGGCCTGGCCGTCGGCATACACTTTTCTGGCCTCGGTGCCGACCACTTCGTCGTTCAGAATCGCCGGGAACGGCCCGGCCAGGTCCCAGGTCTGGAAGAACGGCCCCCAGTCGATGAAGCCCGCCAATTCACCCAGGTCGAAATTCTTGAAGACGCGTCGGCCGATGAATTTGGGTGTGGTGGGTTGGTAGCTGGACCAGTCCACCGGGGTCTTGTTGGCGCGGGCTTTGGCCAGTGGCCACAGCGGTGTCTGTTTCTTGTTGGCGTGCTGCTGGCGCACGCGCGCGTAGTCGGTGTCGAGTTCTTCCACGAAGGCCTGCACGCCATCGCCCAGCAGGTTTTGCGCCACGCCCACGCTGCGCGAGGCATCGGGCACATAGACCACCGGGCCGTCGTAATGCGGTGAAATCTTGACCGCGGTATGCACCCGGCTGGTGGTGGCGCCGCCAATCAGCAGCGGCATTTTGCGCAGGCGAAAGTAATCATCCTTCTGCATTTCTCCGGCCACGTAGGCCATTTCCTCCAGACTCGGCGTGATCAGGCCCGACAGGCCGATGATGTCGGCGCCCTCCAACTTGGCGCGCGCCAGAATCTCGTGGGCCGGCACCATCACGCCCATGTTGACCACGTCAAAGTTATTGCACTGCAAGACCACGGTGACGATGTTCTTGCCGATGTCGTGCACGTCGCCCTTGACCGTGGCGATGATGATCTTGCCCTTGGTCTGCACGTCACGGCCGGCAGCTTCATCGCGCAATTTTTCTTCTTCGATGTACGGAATCAGATGCGCCACGGCGGACTTCATCACGCGCGCACTTTTCACCACCTGCGGCAGGAACATCTTGCCCTGGCCAAACAGGTCGCCGACGATGCTCATGCCCGCCATCAGCGGGCCTTCGATCACGTGCAGTGGCCGCCCGCCTTTGGCCACAATGGCCTGGTAGGCCTCTTCGGTGTCGCTGACAATAAAGTCGGTGATGCCGTGCACCATGGCGTGGCTCAAGCGCTGTTCCACGGGGACCGGGTGCTCGGGCGTGCCGCGCCACTCGAGCTTTTTCGACTCGTCCCTGGCCGCGCCCTTGGCGCCCTCGGCAATTTCCACCAGGCGTTCACCGGCATCCGGGCGGCGGTTCAGCACCACATCTTCGACGCGTTCACGCAACTCGGGCTCCAGGTCGTCGTAGACGCCGACCATGCCGGCGTTGACGATGCCCATGTCCATGCCGGCTTTGATGGCGTGGTACAGGAACACGGTGTGGATGGCTTCGCGCACCGGGTCGTTGCCGCGGAAACTGAACGACACATTCGACACGCCGCCGCTGACTTTGGCACCGGGCAGGTGTTGCTTGATCCAGCGCGTGGCGTTGATGAAATCGACCGCGTAGTTGTTGTGTTCTTCAATCCCGGTGGCAATGGCGAAGATGTTGGGGTCAAAAATGATGTCCTCGGCAGGGAAGTCCACCTCGTCAACCAGGATGCGGTAGGCACGTTCGCAGATTTCAATTTTGCGCTCGTAGGTGTCGGCCTGGCCCTGCTCGTCAAAAGCCATCACCACGGCGGCGGCGCCATAACGGCGCAGCAACCTGGCCTGCTGCTTGAAGGCTTCCACGCCTTCCTTCATGCTGATCGAGTTGACCACCGGCTTGCCCTGGACGCAACGCAGGCCGGCCTCGATCACGCTCCATTTGCTGGAGTCGATCATCACCGGCACGCGCGAGATGTCGGGCTCGGAGGCAATCAGGTTCAAAAAGCGCACCATGGCGGCCTGGCTGTCGAGCATGGCCTCGTCCATGTTGATGTCGATGATCTGGGCGCCGTTTTCGACCTGCTGGCGCGCCACGCTGAGGGCCTGCTCATAGTCGCCGTTCAGGATCATGCGGGCGAACGCCTTGGAGCCGGTCACGTTGGTGCGCTCGCCGATGTTGACAAAGGTGGCTACCTGAAACTTTGGGGACAGATCTTCAGCTCTGTCCCCAACCGATCGATGAGGGGGCCGATCTTCAGCTCTGTCCCCAACCGATTGATGAGGGGACCGATCTTCAGCGCTGTCCTCAACACTTGGTGACGTGTCGGCAGACGGCTCAACGCCGATCGTCAGCGGCTCCAGACCGGACAACCTCATGGGGGGAACAAGAATATGGGGCATGCAACTCACCTGGGAAAAGACTTGGGGTATCAATCAGGTGAGCGTCGTTGTGCGTATCCAAGCCTGACAGGCCGTCTTGGCCTGCTGCAACGCTCCTTGGAGACCTTGAATTTTAGGTGTTTTGTGCCGGTATGCGTCTGCAATCCGGGTGATTTGGTGTCCAAATTCATTTCATGTTGCAAAAAGTAAATCCACCATAAGGTTCGTGACAGCGATTCGCTCTATAGTATCGCGGCAAATCAACCCACCAAAAGCAAGAGGACACCCATGGCCAATTCAAAAATCATCTACACGCTCACCGACGAGGCCCCCTTGCTGGCGACGTGTTCTTTTCTTCCTGTCATCCGCACCTTC
>JALNWC010000352.1 GCA_023231075.1 Rhodoferax sp. | reverse complement strand
TTCAACTCTCCAGCCGTCTGCTCAATCGCCACTGCTTCACCAGCGCATAAATTGCCGGAATCACCGCCAGCGTCAGCACCGTGCTGGAGATCATGCCGCCCACCATGGGCGCGGCGATGCGGCTCATCACCTCGGAACCCGTGCCGGTGCCCCACATGATGGGCAGCAGGCCGGCCATGATGGCCACCACGGTCATCATCTTGGGCCGCACGCGCTCCACGGCGCCTTCCATCACGGCCGCATACAAGTCGGTCACGGTGGGGGCACGGTGGGTCAGACGGCATTCGTCCTTGATGTCCTGCCAGGCATGATCCAGGTAGATCAGCATGATGACGCCGGTCTCGGCCGCCACCCCGGCCAGCGCAATGAAGCCGACCGCCACCGCCACCGACAGGTTGTAGTCAAGCGCCCACATCAGCCAGATGCCGCCGACCAAGGCAAACGGCACCGACAGCATCACGATCAGGGTTTCGGTGATGCGGCGGAAGTTCAGGTACAGCAGTAAAAATATGATCAGCAGCGTGACCGGGATCACCACCTTCATCTTCTCGATGGCGCGTTCCATGTTCTCGAACTGGCCGCTCCAGGTGACGTAGTAGCCGCTCGGGAAAGTAACTTGTTCTGCCACGGCTTTCTTGGCGTCGCGCACATAGCTGCCAATGTCACGCTCACGGATGTCCACATAGATGTAGGCCGACAGCAATGCGTTCTCGGTGCGGATGCCGGGCGCGCCCTTGGCCACCACCACTTTGGCCAGTTGGCCCAGCGGGATCATGGCGCCTTCCATGGTCGGCACCAGCACCTGGGTGGCGATCTGCTGCGGGTCGCTGCGCAGTTCACGCGGGTAGCGCACCGTGACGCCATAACGCTCGCGGCCCTCCACCGTGGTGGTGACCATCTCGCCGCCCAGGGCCGTGCCGACCACGTCAAGCAGGTCGCCCACGCTCAAACCGTAGCGCGCCAGTTGGGCACGGTCGGGCTCGATGTTCAGATAAAAGCCGCCGGTGATGCGCTCGGCAAAGGCGCTGCTGGTGCCGGGCACGGCTTTGACCACGGCCTCGATCTGTTTGGCCAGTTTTTCCATTTCATCGAGGTCCTTGCCAAACACCTTGATGCCGATCGGCGTGCGGATGCCGGTGGACAGCATGTCGGTGCGCGCCTTGATCGGCATGGTCCAGGAGTTGGCCACGCCGGGGAATTGCAGCGCCTTGTCCATTTCGGCAATCAGCTTGTCGGTGGTCAGGCCCGCGCGCCACTCGGCTTCGGGCTTGAGGTTGATGACGGTCTCGAACATCTCGGTCGGGGCCGGGTCGGTGGCGGTGTTGGCGCGCCCGGCTTTGCCCCAAACGGAGGCCACTTCGGGGAAGCTCTTGATGATCTTGTTTTGCGTTTGCAGCAGCTCGGCGGCCTTGGTGATCGACATGCCGGGCAGCGAGGCGGGCATGTAGAGCAAGCTGCCCTCGTTGAGCGTGGGCATGAACTCGGAGCCGAGTTGGGAGGCCGGGTAGTACGACGCACCCAGTGTCAGCAACGCGAGCAGAACGGTCACTTTTTTCCAGCGCATCACGGCCGCGATGATGGGCCGGTAGACCCAGATCAGGAAACGGTTCACCGGGTTTTTGGCCTCGGGCATGATTTTGCCGCGGATGAACAGCAGCATCAGCACCGGCACCAGCGTCACCGACAGCAGCGCGGCACTCGCCATCGAAAAGGTCTTGGTGTAGGCCAGCGGCGAAAACAGCCGCCCTTCCTGCCCCTCCAGCGCAAATACCGGCAGGAACGACACGGTGATGATCAGCAGCGAGAAGAACAGCGCCGGGCCGACCTCCCGGCAGGCATCCAGCATGGCGTCAAAGCGCTGTAGCCTGGTGTGTTCCTCGGGCAGGCGTTCCAGATGCTTGTGCGCGTTTTCGATCATCACAATCGCCGCGTCGATCATGGCGCCGATGGCAATGGCAATGCCGCCCAGGCTCATGATGTTGGAGCTCATGCCCAGCAGGCGCATGGCAATGAAGGCCATCAAAATGCCGACCGGCAGCATCAAAATGGCCACCAGCGCGCTGCGCACGTGCATCAGAAAGACCACGCACACCACGGCCACAATCAGCGACTCTTCGATCAGCGTGCGCTTGAGCGTGTCGATGGCGCGCTCGATGAGCTCGGAGCGGTCGTACACCGTTTGCACGCTCACGCCCTCAGGCAAGCCGGGGCCGATTTCTGCGATTTTGTCTTTCAGGTTGGCGATCACTTCCAGCGCGTTTTCACCGTAACGCGCCATGGCAATGCCCGAGACCACTTCACCCTCGCCATTGAGTTCGGTCAGGCCGCGGCGCTCGTCGGGCACCAGTTCGACCCGGGCAATGTCGCGGATCAGCACCGGCGTGCCCTGGTCGGCCTTGACCACCAGCATCTCGATGTCGCTGATGCCGCGCAGGTAACCCTTGCCGCGCACCATGTACTCGGTCTCGGCCATCTCCACCGCGCGCCCGCCCACGTCGCGGTTCGAGTCGCGGATCACCTGGCCAACCTTCATCAGCGGGATGCCGTAGGCGCGCAGCTTCACCGGGTCCACCGTGACCTGGTAGGTTTGCACAAAGCCGCCCACCGAAGCCACTTCAGCCACGCCGTGCGCCTTGGTCAACTGGTAGCGCACATACCAGTCCTGGATGCTGCGCAGTTCGGCCAGTGTTTTGTCTTTGGCCAGCAGCGCGTATTGATAGACCCAGCCCACGCCGGTGGCGTCCGGGCCGATCTGCGGCGTGACGCCTTCGGGCATGCCCCCGGCGGCCGAATTGAGGTACTCCAGCACGCGCGAGCGCGCCCAGTAGATGTCGGTGCCGTCCTCGAAAATGATGTAGACAAAAGACGCGCCGAAGAACGAGAAACCGCGTACCACTTTTGATTTGGGCACCGACAGCATGGCCGTGGTGAGCGGGTAGGTGACCTGGTCTTCCACCACCTGCGGCGCCTGGCCGGGGACCTCGGTGTAAACGATGACCTGCACGTCCGACAGGTCGGGCAGCGCGTCGATGGGCGTGCGCAGCACGGCAAAGATGCCGACGAACACGATGAACAGGGTGCCAAGCAGCACCAGAAAACGGTTGCGGCCCGACCAGCCGATGATTTTTGAAAGCATGGTGCGTCGTCTATTGGCTTGTCAAGGGCTTGACGCTGGTGATGACCCATTCGCCGGGTTGACGCTCGATGAACTCGACGCTGACTTTGGCGCCGGGTTTGAGGTTTTGCAGAAGCGCCGCATTGGCGGTCTTGAACTCCATGGTCATGGCCGGCCAGTTGAGGCTGGCGATCGGGCCGTGGTTCAGGCTGACGGTGCCGTCTTTCAAATCAACGCCGTCCACGGTGCCGCTGGCCTGGTGGCCCACCGTCCTGGCGGCCGGGGCCGCGGGGGCCGCGGTCGGCGCCGCGCTGCCCAGACCGCCCAGTGCCGCTTTCAGGTTGCTCTCGGCATCGATCAGGAAATTGGCGGCGACCACCACGGGCTCGCCGTCATCCACGCCGTCGAGCACTTCCACGTAGCTGTCGCTGCGCGCGCCCAGCTTGACTTCACGCGACTCATATCGGCCCGCGCCTTGTTCGACCAGCACAATCTGGCGTGTGCCGCTGTCGATCACCGCCGACACCGGCACGGTGACCACTTTGCCTTGGCTTGCCACCGGCAGATCCACCTGGGCAAACATGCCGGGTTTGAGCAGGCCGCCGGGGTTGGCCAGCTCCACCCGCACCGGCACGGTGCGGGTTTCGGCGCTGAGCGTGGGGTAGACATAGGTGACCCGGCCGCTGAAG